>JAYWBH010000098.1:0-7561 GCA_043781815.1 Bryobacterales bacterium
TGGGATTTTAGCCATTGGCTGCTGCTACCTTTCCTTTTTTCTGAATACGGCTGAGTTGATCGGCAATGCTCTGGGCCAGTTGGTCACTGCGTCCATTCAGAGTTTGAAAACGAGTCTCGGTGAGCGTGCGGCCTTCGTCACTGGCTCGGCGATAGGCGGTCTTTTCGGGAATCTCACCTTTAAGAACGGTGTAACCGGCTTGACCGATGTAGGCCCGGGCCTCGTTGATCTCCACTTCACTTTCTCCTACCCGGCACAGAGCGAAGATAAGCTTCCGTTTGGGAATGCCTTTCTTGACCATTTCATGAGCCAGCAGGACGGACGGTTCCAGGTCATCCAGCGATAGGCCGGTGGGCAGGATCACCATCTCTGATACGGCGGCGATCTTCAGTGTTCCGAGGGTGGAATGCGGCGGGCCGTCCAGAATGACCAGGTCGTATGGAGTGGAATTTTTAACCGCTTGTTCCACGGTGCCGAAACGTTCCACTGGGATTACTGGTTCCAGGGCGTTTTGCAGTCGGCGGGCCTGCCAGTTGAAGCTAGTGCCTTGGGAAATGTCCAGGTCGGCGATTTTGACGGTCCATTGGGCCTGGGCATATTCACGGGCCACCAGCCGGGCAAGGGTACTTTTACCCACTCCGCCTTTTTGAGAAACAATGCCTAGGAAAACTGTCATTGACTGATTGTTATAGCACAACAGGCATGGGAATCTGTAAAAAACGATTTCGTTACGCAGCAAAGAGCGACAGGCAGCCGTTTATCCGCAGATGACGCAGATAAAAACCGCACTGGACGAACCTGTGTGGTAACGTGATGCCCGGCGTGGAAGAGATTGAACTTGTAATTCCACCGTTGCGCGACCTTCCACAACCGGCGGAATTATCCGCAGATGACGCAGATGACGCAGATAAAAACCTCGCTGGGCCGCCAGACCTTAATTCGGTGAACTCGCCACGCCTGTGAAGTGCAGGCCCGAACGGGTCAGGTAAATCTAGGGACGGCTAATATTTCCTTTGCCAATTCGCAGAATATTTACCTTTCGATACCTGCCGTGTCTCGCTCAAAATATCTGATGAATTCCTCCTGCAAGACGGCAGTCAATCTGCCCACAATCTTGCCGCTGCAAGGAAGAATCCACGGCGATAACAAGACCACTTTTTCCTTCATCCAACCATCGAAAAGCTAGGACTCGTGTGGTACCGTTTCAGCATAAGAAAGAGTCTATTCTCCTAGCCATTTCGTCATTCAATTTCAGACCATCTTTTCGTGATTGTCATTCCGGAGTTGGGCAGGCTGAACAGCCCTGTCCCAGCCTGCTTTCAGTGGCCAATATTACTACCAATCGATACCGCTTCCGCTCAGCGCGGAGCAATCATCGGGACCTGGTTTTCCCGAGTTATCGGCTCGACGGGCAGGGTTAGCCCTCTTTTTTCTTGGGGTAGCCTCGCCGGTTTTCTGGGGAGTTCCCTGCAGGATTGGGAAAATCGGTACGCCAAACAGACGCGAAACAGACGCTGCAAGCCCCGCTGCAAGGTCGTTGTTCTAGACTCAAAAACAGGCTTTTTTAGAGGTCCTTTGCAAGTTGTTGGAATTACAACATTTTGGGTAGGCACTTTGAGGTACGTTTGCAGGGACTTTGAGGTACAGGCCCCGGCACTTTGAGGTACAGAGGTAGGGACTTTGAGGTACGGAACCGGGGACTTTGAGGTACGTTTGCAGGGACTTTGAGGTACGGAAATCGCTCGTAATTTATTGAAAAATAAGCCTTTACAAGCGTCTAGACTTTGTTTAGACTTTAAAGCATTAGACTTTAAACAACAAACAACAACAGCAGCCATGTTGTTGTTGCTTTGAACACCGATGAACACAAAACGCAACACCGGAAAACCAAAAACCAACGCCGAAACAGCCGTTGCAGAGGTGCCGATTTCGATAGCGGAAATCCTCGAACCAATCACCCGCATCGGAGTGGAAACGGAGTTGTCCCGATACCCCATTCACAACCTCTCCAAAAAAGGCTCGGTGAATATTCAGATCACCAAGCGCAGACCCGATGGGGTGCTCGATGTGAAATGGGAAGTTTCCTACAGCGACCGTTACGGTCAGGCTCGGCAGTTGGCGTACAAGATCGACACGATTGTGGTGAACCGGAAAATTGACGAGGCGGGAAGGCCGCTTCCAAAATCCATCAAGATCGGCACGCTGACTGATTTGTGCAAGGCTCTGAGCCTTGATCCGGATGGTGGAAAAAACAAAGCCACCGTCAAAAAAGGCATGCTGCAAAATGCCAGCGCGTTCATCAGCGCCAAAATCAAATATCGAACTACCAGCGGAGAAGAGAAATCGCTGGAAGCCGGCTTCACCCGTTACAGCGTCGTATTCACCGGCGAAGAACTTCCCGATGGCAGCGAAGCCGATGCAATTTACATCGTGCTCAACGAACCGTACCGTGAAGTGCTCAACAACGCTCCCATTCGTCCGCTGAATTATGAATATCTGAAATCGCTGGCCCCGTCGCCGCAGCGGTTTTATGAAATCATCAGCAGCCGGATTTATGCCGCTCTCAAAAATGGCAACTCGCTGGCGCGCATTTCGTATTCGGAATTTTGCACTTACTCGGCACTTACTCGGCATGCCGATTATGAAAACTTCCGGGTGCAGATGGCCAAGGTGCACCGCCCGCATTTGAAATCGGGCTACATTGCGCGGATCGTTTACGAAAAAAATCTTGACCAGTCGAATGGGCCCGATTGGATGATGTGCTACAAACCAGGGCCGCGGGCGAAAGCCGAGTACTGTACTTTTTCACGCCGCAGCAAGCTCGCCGAATCGCCGGAAGTTGTGATCGACTGCAAGGCTGAAGTAATTCTCGACGAAGTAATTTTCGATCCCGAGCAACCGGTCGCCGACCTGCTGGCCGCCACGCCCATCGCCGAGCATCCGCTGCTTGAGGAATTAACCAAGCGCGGCATTGGCCTGGCCAAGGCTCGCATGATTTTGACTAACCTGACCGAAGGCCAGCAGGTGCGCGATCAGTTGGAATGGGCTGATGAGCTGCTGGCCAATGAACCAAAAAAGTTCAAGAACCCGGCGGGTTTTTACGTCTACGTTCTGACCGACAACGTGATGCCCGCTCCCGGCTTTGAAAGCGGCCGTCAGCGCGAGGCCAAGCAAAATGCCCAGGCCCGGCACGATGAAGAATATTGCAAACGGCAACAGCAGCAGATCGATTTCGAAGAGTATTGCTACTACGAAATCGAACGCTTTGCGAAGAGTCTGCCAGAAGCCGAGTTGCAGGAAATCGACGTGCGGAAACGGCACAAGATGGCCGCCTGGATCAAGAGCTTTTCGCAGATGACAAGGGAGAATCAAAACAGCTTGGTGTGGAACGCGGTGAAGGTGGAAATCAAGCCGCGAGTACCGCTAATCAGTTTTGAGGAGTTTATTTCCAGGCTAGAACAGGGAACGTTGCTGCCTGAGGTGGCGGTTCTTGAGCCAGAGATGCCCGTGAAGGCGTCGAAAGGGCCTGCGAGGCACTCGGAGGTGGTAAATGGCGGACAGACAGCTCTGTGGGCGGAATCCGGGGTGGTGGAATCGCAAGAAAATCGCCGCAAGAAGGCGCAGGCTGGTTTAGAGGAATTAGACGGAGTGGAACTTGGGCGTAGACGAAGTGCGGCGCGGAATTATTTGTTGACGGCGCATCCCGATCGGTTGCAGTTTCACCAGATGTTGGATGAGGGTCGGTTTGAGGAATTCACTCACGAGTGTGAGGAACAGGTGCTGGCCGATTTTATGAAAGTTTTTTCCGGGTGTTAGTTTTTTGCCGGGTGTTCGTTTTTCGTTTCCCACATTTCTCGGTCGAACTTACTACCGGTATATACCTACATTCTTAACTACAGGAAGTATAAGGGAGGATACCGTTTCACCGTCCTGTAAGGCTAAAAAAGATACCGTTTCACCGTGGCAGGAGGATACCGTTTCACCGTTCGAACCGTCTCTCTAGTTTATACGTTTTCCACAGTTTATAAACAAGTTTTCAACAAACTGGGCTGGCCTAAAGAAGGTGGAATGGTTTTGGCTTTGATTGCAATTGCTGGTCTGCTTGTCGGAAGTATTATGAGTCCGCCTATTGCGTCAGCTAGCTTCAGGCCAGGGTAAACAGTTTCAATTTTTTTGAGTGCCTGCACTGCCTTCACACGGAAGTTTTTAGTGGTTTTATAGTCTGCCCCGAATTGCGCTTTCAACCCCTGCCAAGGAACAAACTGCGGCTTTCCCTGCCTGGCTGCTGAAAGCGATTTATGGGTCACCCAGGCGTAAAGATCAAGAGCCAATGGCGAACGCTTCAAGGCGCGAAGTGCGCGAAGGTCAACCGGAACGGGTGCCGTCGTGAGCGCTGTGTAGAACTTCTCGCCCAGTTCCACCCAGCTATCCCAGAGATTAACCTGGTCCGGTCGCTTGGGGTCCCACCAGAGTTCGGAGGCGGCGGCTACGCTCATGTTAAGACGCCGTTCCCCTGACCGTTCGGGCATGAGTTCACCACTCTGAATGAAGCTGATCGTAGCGGAAAATAAGCGACGTGCTTGTTCTTTCACACGTGCTGCATCGCCTCGTTTTCCACCTCCGGTGTCTGGATCAAAGCCGATATCTCGAAGAAATTCGTTATAGCTATCCCCAAGCTCCAAGTGACGGCTTCGTGTTCGTAAGGCCTCAGTAGTGAGCCAAAACAGAATGAGCCGGGGAATGCTGCCGAATGGGTAGCCTACAAGCCTTGTATGGACGGGATCAAATCCAGAAGCGATAGAGAGCGTCAAGTTACCATTTGTGCGGGCCCAGAATGGAGCTTGTCCGGGGTCACTGTGCGGCAAGGTACATTGCACCAATTCACGCGCTAGAAACGCAAGCTCTTCAGAGTCGGGCGGGTCTTGAAAAATATCTTCAGCCGCCGTTATCATTTTGGATTGCGCGCGGGTTGGGTTAAACGACGTTGCCTTCCTAACTATGTCTTTTAAAAGATCGAGTTGGCCTACATGAATCAAGCCATCTTTTCGTTTGGAGATGAGGTTACCGGTTTTTTTCACTACCGCTTATTATCACGCTAGGCGAGGCACATGATTCTAACCAGCCGCCACCTTTGAGCTCACCCGCGAGTGTGAGGAACAGTTGCTGGTCGATTTTATAAAAGTTTTTTCCGGGAGCGGAAGGGGCTAAAAGAACGAATGGACGAAATCAGGATTTCGTTACATATGGAAAAACGACCGATGATGATGAAAAACCCATCGCACCCAGGAGGCGTCGTTTTACGAAACTGCATCGAGCCTTTGGGCTTGACGATTACAGATGCCGCCGCCGCGCTTGGGGTGACGCGAAACACGCTTTCCGAACTCGTAAACGGAAAGCGCGGCATATCTCCTGAAATGGCCATTAGACTATCCAAGGTTTTTGGAGGAACTGAAGACGGCTGGCTTGTGCAACAAGCCCAGTACGAGCTAGCCCAGGTCCGCCGCGATCACATAAAGCTGAAACGAAAAGTTGCCTAAGCCGTCCCGAAAAGGGTCGTTTATGCAATGTGCCTTTGGCTCCCCACACGTGTTTTCTCTTTGATGTTCCGATGGGATCTCTAAGCCAGTTCTTCAATTCGATACCACTCGTTTCAAGGAGCTGCGGGAGCGGAGCCGTCACAATCTAGACATCCTCCGGTCGCCGCAACGGCGACATTTCAATTGCATACTGTATCCGTTTTGTGATTCGATTTGGAAAACATGCTCACATTCTGGCTCACATTCTGACACGCTGCCCGTGCCGTTACACCTCTTACAGGTCACCACCTCGGTGTAAAGGTTGTCATCTGACAGCAAGCCAAAGGTTAAGGCTGCCCCAACTATTTGCAAAATTTCGAGCTTTTGCTCGTATTCGCCCCTTCCTTTGCAAACTGGACAAGTCATTCTTTTCAATTCTAGATCATAAATAGCAACATGGATTTTACTACGACGCCACGGATAGATGGTGTGTCGCACATGTTCGATAAGGTAGTTGAACCCGTTCCACAAAAGGGTCCTTTTCGGGATCGTGAGCCCCTTGGCTCCGACCGGGCAAAGGGTTCCATTTCTCCTACTCGCTCATCCGTAGATTCAGGAGAACTCTTTCGGCCAATTCATGAATTGGGAGCGATGAACGGCCATCCTCAAGTCCTGGCTCAACATCGTATGGTGGCAAGTGACCGTAACTGCCCGGGAAAAGCTTGATCCTTACTTCTGGACCGTCTGCCGGTTCGTGATAGTCACATCCAATTACACAGCCTATCCCACCACTTAGTCGACGGGTGCCGGTTTCTTCGGCGCAGAACTTCCTCAAAAAACTCTTTGCTTCTGGCTCAGAAGACCGCGCTAGCGCCTCCAGAGCCAATATAGGTAAGCGGCTGGGAGATGTGGGGCGCCTCGATAGTAGACCGACAAGATAGGTTACATTGTTTTCAGCCAGCGCCCGCGAGATTTGGGATATGGTTCTTTGGCGTCGAAGAAGGAGCCACAATTCCAAGGTCAAGACCCCTCCGGTAATCCAGAGCAGCCATACGGGCGGAGTCCCTTCTGTGCGGCTGGTGAGCCAAATAAGAACTGCCAAAAGAGCGGAAAACATCAGCGGAGGACGGCCACAGACCTCGTTTTTGATACTCGCGTAAACGGCTTCGTTTGAGAGAGGCAAAATGAACTCCCAACGCCGATTATAAGGCTTGCGCACCTTCATGGGGGCTCGGGCAATTCGTGGGCCATGCCCGACGGCGACAGAGGCACAGGCTGTTTCATAAATGGTCCGTTGTGAAACAGCGGCTCACCCAGCAGACTCACACTTTTCTTCTTTCCGAAATAATGCGGCCTAATGGTTCACCGGGCTGGAGGGGATGTCGCGCAGGCGGATCGGAGGCACCTCTCAACCAATCCCGATGCATCGTTAACGTGCTTTCGTTCAGTGGCAAATTGATCTCGGGTGAGGACCAATCATGAAGCACTTCGCTGATAACCTCGTCGTCCCACTCAAAATGATCTGAGGCGACCAGGGCGAACGCGATTGTGCTCAATGCCTCCGAGGTCAATGCATTCGAAAGCTTCACATCGCAAAGGAGCAAGATGTGTTCTCTTGTGAGGGCGAATGCTTCGTTCATGTCGGTGATTGCCACCGTTGATCTCACTGGGTCGAGGCGTGTTACAGCATTCGAAACATCCGAGGCGACGCAATCGATGGCCACTTCACCGCTAAAGAAGCGCTTCAGCGTCTCTTCTTTCATCTCGGCATGATACCAGCGGAACCGTGCACCCGAGGGTATTGGACCTTGTCAACGCCGGTAGGTGCGCCATTTGTTCCAAAACTGGTAAGTTTCGGGACGAAAATCGCACTCAATGAAAACAGGCGTTGCAGCGTCCCGTTTTGTTGTCCCAAAAGAAACCGTTGAAAAGAACCCTCCAGAATGCTACAAAAGGGCATGGACAAGACCATTCGCCGGTACGACAGCTTCGACGAGATGAAGGCGGACGAGTACCGTTACTGGCAAAGCCGCCCCATTCACGAG
>JAYWBH010000099.1:0-2441 GCA_043781815.1 Bryobacterales bacterium
TCGAGCCCGTGGAGTGAAGTTCGACGTCGGCCACGGCGGTGGCAGTTTTGTATTTCGCAATGCCGTCCCAGCAGTGGAACAAGGCTTCTACCCCGATTCCATCTCCACCGATTTACATACAGGCAGCATGAACGCCGGCATGATTGATATGGTCAACACCATGTCAAAGTTCCTGGCCATGGGCATGCCTTTACCAGAAATCATCAAGGCATCCACATGGAATCCAGCCAATGAAATTAAGCGCCCAGAGCAAGGCCACTTAAGCATAGGTGCTCCGGCTGATATTGCTGTGCTGCGAATCGACGAAGGGACCTTCGGATATCTTGACGGATTCCGGGGTCGTCTGACTTCCACCAAGCGCTTAGGCTGCCAGATGACGATACAAGCGGGCACCACAACCTGGGATTGGGACGGCCTCAGCGGCGTAGACTACAAAAAGCAAGGCCCCAATTCCGGCAATCGACCCGTCGATCACGTCATTCTTCCCAAGTAATTCTACCGAGCCGTGACCGCGAGGGGCTGTGAAAAAACCTCCTGCGGTACTTTCGAGAGCCTGTAGGGGGGATCCAAAACCATTCGGCAGTGCCATGGGACGCGCTGTAGGCGATGCTACGAGGCCTTTCACAGCTGAAAAATGCTGCAGTTTTTGTCTCGGAGGTTTTTTCACAGCCCCGCGAGGGAGCGGTTTTTCAGGAACACTTGAAGCCCCAATTGCGAGTGACATTGTGCTGAATGCCAGGACAAAACTCCAGGTCCAGTGAAAGTTAGCTAGCTGGCACTTTCTCGGTTTCTACTGATTGCAGTCAACCACGCCAGTAAAGAGAAAACCAAAATAGAAAACTCTACCAGTCGGCACGCTTGCTTTGTTGGCCTTGAAAAGGGATACGATCAGATCAACCCGGTTTCACCCTTAGTTCAACTTGGGTAGCGCAGGCACGATAATGGTTTCGAATATCGGAACTATTTCAGGATGTACCTCAAGTTTTGCAGGTACAAAATCCGCCCAACGTAAAGCCAACAACTTCCTCTCGCCAGTCCCATCATTGGGCCGCATATGAATAGATTGTGATTCCGGGCTCACTTCCATCTCGCGAAAATACTCCAGGTTCTTGACTTCATCAGGAGCAAGGGGGTGGATAGCGGTTTTCCACCCACTTGTGTCTAAGGTAGCTAAAACTATAGACAAAGTATCTTGAATTTTGTCAGCAAAAACGAAGGCGGTGCTATCGCTCGACCAATAAAATGAATCGGACCAGATGTAGTGGGTTTGTTCTTCAGGCAAGCCAATGTGGTGGAACGGTCTGCCATCGGCAACCGCAGGGTAGATTACTCTACCCCTTACCCCCTCTGTCGACCAACTGGGCTTTGGCACGGTATTTTCTGCGGCGTTCTTAGTTAAGTCATACAATAGGTATTCTTCAGAAGGGGATTCAGACATTCGAGGATAAAACCCTCGCAGAGCAAGCCAATGCTGGTCTGGTGAAACGACTGGACCCCATGAGTAGAATCGGTCAATCAAGGCCCCGGACATACTGTTCACGATGACAATTTCGTAAGCGCCTACTGACGTTAAAACGAAAACTAAATATCGGTCTGAGGCGATGGGGCAGACTTGCTCAACTTTGCCGTTGACGCTGATTTCCACAACTGCTTCTGGTTCGTGCGTTCTCACGGTCAAATTGTTTTTCTTGGCCATGACATTGCTAGGAACCGCCACAAAATCAGGCTTTCCGCACAACTCGTGCATTTCTTGCGGAATCTGGCAATAAACATTTGTGCTCGTAATTAGAACTGCAGCCAAGAGGATGCTTGGACTGTAACGCTTAAACATGGCTCACCTTAACCTTATCCAGAAATACGTTCCGGTATCTTTCAATGCATTCACTTAGGAGGCCGGAGACGAACTGAAGCTTCAATATGTGTGTTCTGTCCACGGGCAATCCCCACCACGTGCAGGGCACCTGTCCTGCACTACTCTAACTGAGTTTGTTTGGGTTGTATACGGATCGACAAGCAGTACGATGTCTGAAAAAGCCAATTTCTTCCTGGAGCAGGCGAATGAAATGGCCGAACTAACTCCATCGGAAAGTTCAGTGTTGCAATAGCCAGCGATCTTCGGTGTGCGAATAAATGATTTTCCCGAATAAACGTCAGTTGCCTGCACCTACAACGCGTAAATTAACCACCTTCGCCGGTGTCCCTGCAGAGAATCGAACTGGGATGGTTGGCCCAGTGGCAGACAGGGGGGGTCCGCCTTCATCGTTCAGCTTGAAAAAGCGCGTCGATACGGAAACGTTATTCGTGACGTCGAAGGGGACCAGCAGTTTGTAATCCCGGCTGTTTCCGCTTGATGCGGTGATGGGAAGTGGATGAAATCCGTGGGCAGTGGCCACGCCTACAATCATGTTTGCGCCGGGCGTTTTGCCTTCGTGCGTTGCCAA
>JAYWBH010000100.1:0-2439 GCA_043781815.1 Bryobacterales bacterium
ACAGGGATCGTTTGACCAGAAGAACAACCCCTTAGTTGCTTTTGGTCGCATTGACTATCAGGTAAGCGCCGCAAGCACTTTGAATGTGCAATACACATACGCGGCGCAGTATGGTTTGAACTTTGGCGGCGCCAGCGGGCAGACAAGTAGCGCTTCAACAAACAACACTATTCTTGACCGTGCCAGTCAGGCGATGAAGGGTGCACTTACAACCGTGGTTTCCCCCTCAATGATCAATGAAGTTCGCGGTCAATATGCTTATGACAATCGAACACAGCAACCCAATAGCCGACTGGCGGAAATCAGCATCGGCGACCTTGGCACGTTGGGTGGCTCAAAGAACGGCACCTATATTTACAACGCCACCCGCTTTGAGGTGCTGGATAACCTGACTTGGACGCATAGTCGTCACACCGTGAAATTTGGCGTGGATATTAATGTCAGCCCGCAAAAGCAGCAGCGCGAAACGAACTACGGCGGAGTTTACACGTTCTCAACTTTGGCCGATTATCTGGCGGCGTTGGGAGGAAACAACGCCAGGATCCAGCAGTATCAGCAATCGGTTGCAGCCAATGCTACACAGGGCCAATATGAAGGGAAACAGCAAGACCACAGCGTTTTTATAACCGATTCTATTCGCCTTCGACCCGACTTCACCATCACTGCAGGCATTCGTTGGGAAGGTCAAATTAACCCCCAGCCGCCCAACCCAAATCCTAAATATCCAGTTCTTACCGGATCCATTCCTAACGATCTGAAAATGTGGCAACCGCGCCTTGGTTTCGCTTGGAACATCGGCGCCAAGGGTAGTTCCGTAATCCGCGTGTCCAGCGGCATGTTTGATTCCCGCACACCGGGATATCTGCTGCAACGCGTGTTCACCGACAACGGCCTGAACACTTTGATTTTGGATACTGCTACCGATCCCAGCCTACTGAATTTTCTAAAAGTTCCCAACTCGTTCGCCAGTGTGCCGATAGGGATCAAGACTCCTGCAAACAGCATCTACGGATTCGACCCTTCGTTCCGAAATCCGCGTTCTGGACAAGTGGCGATCTCACTGGAACAGAAGATTGATCGCAATACGAAAATCACCATCGGCTTCACACGTAACTCTACGTGGAGCTTGCAACGGCGCATCGATACAAATTTATTCGCACCCACTGTTCTTCCCAATGGACAGGCGGTTTATCCGACCTTCGATGCCGCTGGAAATTTAGTTCAAGCATCGGGATACAACGCAGCAACGGGTGTCCCGATTTTTATCGATGCTTCCGGAAAAACTCTCTCCGCGAAAATCGCCAGACCTGACCCGACTCTGGGACAAATCAACCTAAACAAATCCGTTGCGCATTCCAGTTACAACGGCTTCTCCGCCAGCTTGCAGCGTCGTATGAACCGCCGTCTGCAATTTGGCTTGAACTTTACGCATGCCTATAACCATGACGACGATTCCAACGAGCGCGACTTTAACCGTCAAACGACCAACAACACCTTCAACATGAAATCTGATGCTTCTTATGCAAAGAACGATATCCGCAACAGTGGCAACATCAATGCACTTTATCTGCTGCCCAAAGGATTCACAATCAGTACGTTGTTGTTTGCGCGTACTGGAATCCCAGTGAAGCCAGTATCTGGAACAGACTTCCAAAATGATGGCAACTCAGTGAATGATAGGCCAGTGCTCAATGGGCAAGTGGCCGCCCGCGATGCGTTTCGGCAGCCAGGCATGTTCGATTGGGACATGCGATTGCTGAAGGAGTTTAAGTTTGGTGAGCGAGTCCGGCTGGATCTGTCGATTGAAGGCTTCAACCTCACAAGGTCCAGTAACAAGACCTTCAACGGTGATGGCGAGACTACTTTCGGAAAACCACAAGCAGCAATTAACGCCAGAACGGGTTTACCCTTCGCCAACAACAATGCCCTGATTCCCACGTTTGCGCCAGGGACAGATCGTTTCGGCGGACCACGTCAAGGGCAGATGGGACTGCGGTTAGTGTTCTAGCGTTCGCTTGGTTCAACAATGCGTAGCTTCTGAAATCTGTCCGACGGAAAGTGCTTCGCGTTCCAGGTGACGAATTCCTGCATGCCAGCGTTATCGGCGGTAAGGGCAATCCAGGAATCGTAAGTCTTTCCGCCACCAATTTCAGATGCCGCCAATTGCGCCAGTAAATTCCAGACTTCTTGTGATCCCGGTGCTACAATCATTTGGAATTCACCGAAGTTTTTCCTGAGAAGCGAGTGCACCTCGCTTGCGGTTCTCCGAAAAGGAACAGGAATCCGAGTAAGAACTGAAAAGGCTTCCAGAAGAGTATGGGGGATTAGGTGCAGCACATCCCCTCGATTCAACCTTCTTTCAAAGTCAAGCTTGGTTGTTTGATGGTGGACATGATTTAAGTGCAGAAGCGCAATCAAGCAATTAGAATCAAAAGTAAA
>JAYWBH010000101.1:0-7523 GCA_043781815.1 Bryobacterales bacterium
CCCCCGATTGGGTTCGTTTTACTAATTCCGATAAGCATCCTTGCGAGGCTTCACGGTGTGGATGTGCAAAGTGTCGGGATGCTCGATTGTGTACCGGACCCGGAAATCGCCAACCCGTAACCGCTTGTCGTCCCCCTTCCCTTTAAGCGCCTTGACCCGGCCTGCTCCCGTCTCCGCCAGCCTGTGAATGGCCGTAAGAATGTTCATGGCAATGTGTTGAGGAATGGCGCGGATGTCGGCTTTGGCTTCGTCGGCAAAAACGATGCGCTTCAATCTGCAAGGTCCTTGTTGTTGCGGATCTGGTCCATGGTGAAGCCGCATTCGGCCACCACCTGCTCAAAGGGCGTGCCTTGGTTTTGTTTGAACCATTCCTTGGAGCGTGCCACGGCCTGCTCTTCCTCCTCGCTGATCTCCTCATCTTCAGTCGGCAGGGTGACCGAAGCCCCGTCGGAGTGATCGAGTAATAGAAACTCAAGGAAGCGTACGGCGGTGGTTATCTGATCGGCGGGGACGCGTTCGATCAAGGCGTGAGCGTGTTGCTTATCCGCGTTCATCAGACGTTTTCCTGTGGCAGGCCCTTTGCTGGGGAAACATTTTTCAACATCAAATTGAGACTCCTCAAAACCGTGGTCTGTAAATGAGATGGCAGCGACTCAATGCGTCCGGCCTTTGCAGAACGCGGCCAAGCCAGTGTCACATGGGGAAAGGAAAGGGGCGCTTCCATATACAGTATGTTACCGTGTTTGAGGGCGAAAACCGGGAAGGACTTATCTCCCCCCTTGCCGGCCTACCGAAACAGAGGCAGAGCGCCCGTCCCCTTTTTTTCCATCGCCTCGACATCCAACAACGTAACTCGCGTGGCATAGGCTCTCAAGGCGTTAGGCTGGCCAGATAAGCCGCAAGAGCCAGCATATCCGCGTTTGTCATAATGTCCACTACTTTGTCCATCTCCGAGCTTTGACCGTTGCGGCGCGCGCCAGACTTGAAGTCGTATAGCTGACGAACAATGGAGGTCGGAGACCGGCCTGCTATCCCCGGAACGTCATCTTTGCCCTTATATCCAGGTCCGTGACAGCTTGCGCATTCAAGCGACCTGCGGAAGCCCCAGTTTTCGGCCAGCTCCTTTCCTAAAGCAATGCTCCCCATCGGGACATAGGCCAGATACTTTGCAGCGGGATCCCGCATCTCGAATCGTTCAAAATCCTCCGGGCCTTCAATGATCCGCTGGCCAAGTTCTTCGGAGTCGGCCTTCTCATCGAATTTGAAGAGCCAAGCGGTGATTGAGGCTTTCGGCATGGCAGAGGTCTCAATCACCTTGACGAAGGTTTGCGGTGGAAGTGCGGAAAAATACTTCGCCGCTGAGGCAATCTCGTCGTCCTGGATCGCTTTTGCCGTGAGGGTCATGTTCTGCGTGGGTGCCCTGCCGCCAACGGTTGAAGTCCGCTTGCCGTCGCGAAAGCCGTTCATCTGAGCAACGAAATAGTTATAGGGCAATCCGGCAAGCCGCGCATTCTCTGGCCGCCCATTGCCGGTTGGCAAATGGCAATAAGCGCAGGCGCGAACTTCAGGACGGCGGCCGTGAGCGACCACATCCGGAAGTGCAGGATGATCTTCAGGATGCCAATCCGGCGCATCGAAAAGATTCTTGAGTTCCGGCCAGGTGAAGGCAGCCTTGGTTCCTTCCAAATGCAACTTCCCGGCAGGCAAAGTTGGTGGTGGACCCTGTTGCGGAGGATTTGTCGGGTACGCCCAACTGGGGGCCGGTTCAAGGGGCGTCTTATGCGCGCAGGAGGAAAGCGCGATTACCAGGAAGAGTGCAAGTGTCCGAGTCAAACCTGACCATGTTATCACCTCGACACGCGCCGCTGATGCCATAGCTTACACTCAAACTACATGCTCAACCGGGGCTATGCCTACACCACAGTTATCAGCAGCCAATACCATGGACAACCCCTGCTCGCCCACTTGGCAAGCCTTTACCCCCACTCAACCTCACAAGCCTGGCAACAAAAACTGAACAACGGCGAAGTGACCCTCAACGGCGTCACTGCCACTGGAAGCGAATCGGTCACTTTAGGTCAAACCCTTGTCTGGAACCGTCCACCCTGGATGGAACCAGACGCCCCGCAGCACTTCGAAGTCCTGTTTGAAGATCCCCATCTGTTGGCCGTAAACAAACCCAGCGGCCTGCCCACGCTCCCCGGCGGCGGCTTTATGGAAAACACTCTCCTGCGCCTGGTGCAAAAGCGGCAGCGAATCTATTTGCAAACTGGAACACACCCAAAATTCAAAAAATCTACCGGGCGCTGGCTCAAAACATTGCCCAGCACGACGCCTACGAAATCCTCGCACCCATCGGCTTGGAACCGCACGAGGCAGTAGTCTCGCTCAAGTAAAAGGCTTGATACGCTTCGCTCCAACACTTGAAGCTGTCCGATTGCGAAAAAACTTAAGTGACATTGGGCTGAATGCCTGCCCCACATGGGGGCTCGGTTTTATGTTGCCACCCTGTACACCACTTCTTCAAATTGATCTAGAGCATCGACGAAGAAGTGATCTTTGGCCTCCACCCAATGGACTTCCGGTGTGGGGGTTAAGTCACCCATTACTCTCTCAAATTCAGTCCTAGGGCCGAACTCATCATGGGTGGAATGGATGAACACGCGTGGGGTGGCGTACGGTGGTTGCAGATAACTGGAATCGGCGTAAACGGTGGGGAAACCTACGGCGATGACACGGTCTGGTCCGGGATCGCGAGCGATTCTTAATGCGATTCTGGACCCAAAGGAAAAGCCTGCAATCGTAAACGGTAAATGGGGATAGCGTTCGCGCAGCAGAGCCAGACAAGCTCTGGCATCCAGTTCTTCCCCAATCCCGTTGTCGTATGTTCCTTCGCTGAGGTTGACGCCTCTGTAATTGAAGCGCAATACTGCCAGGCCAGCCCTGCGCAGGCCCCTGGCAATGCGATACACTACTTTGGTGTGCATGGTCCCACCATGTTGCGGGTGAGGATGACACACCAGCGCCACCCCCAAAGGGGAACCCTCTTCCGGCTCTTCTAAGAGCGCTTCCAGGCGTCCGGCGGGCCCGGGGATCATCAGGGATTCAATTCTGCGGGCCATTAGTTGGAACGGAAGTTGGTGAACTGGATTTCCACGTCGAACTCTTTACCGCGCAGCAGGGCGATTACTTCCTGCAGGGTGTCGCGATCTTTGCTGGCGATGCGCACCAAATCCCCATTAATGGAGGCTTGGGCCTTCTTTTTGGAATCTTTGACCAGGGCCACAATCTTTTTGGCGACTTCCATGGGTATGCCCTGCTGAATTTTGACTTCCTGGCGCACTGAGCTGTGCGAAGCAGGAATAATGGGCCCATACTCGAAATTTTTCACGGCCACGTTGCGCTTAATCAGTTTTGTTTGCAGTATTTCAATTACCGCCTTCAACTTGAACTCATCGGCGCTGGCCAGCAGCATTTTCAAATCTTTCTCGTTCAATTCAATGCTGGATTTGGAATCCTTCAAATCGTAACGGGTGATGATTTCTTTCATCGCTTGGGAGATGGCATTCCCTACTTCGGGCATGTCGATCTTGGAAACTATATCGAAGCTGTTATCGGGCATTCAGTATTCCTTGAGGGCTAAAAGAACTTTAGCGGTAAGTTCATCAATCAATTGAGGCATTGCCGCATCCAGGGCCAGGGTGACAGCCGCCCGCACACGCTCCTGGTCAAACGAACCCAGGCTGACGGGCTCGTCGGTTTCCAGATTGGCGGCCTCCGCAGTAACTTTAATGGGGGCGGTGGCTTGTAGAATCGGAAAGGCTACCGGTTCCGGGGCTGGCTTTACGACGGGTGTAGTGGGTTTGACTTCCACTGGAATCAGGGACCGCTTCGGTTCCACTGCGTCCACTCCCACGGGCTCTTTGCGACGACGCTGGGCTTTTTCCACTAACGGCCGGATCATTTCCAGCAGAGCCCCGGATTCGAAGGGCTTTTGCAGAATGGCATCGGCCCCAGATTGGGTAACTTGCTTCTGGTCAATTACTTCAGTCAGGCCATAAGTTAATACTACAGAGGTAAATTTAAGAGACTGGGTGTCCTTAATTTCCCGGCAAATATCGAATCCTGAACGCTGCGGCAGAAAGGCATCCAGTAAAATCAGGTCTGGATCCACGTCCCGAATGCGAATTAATGCGGTTTGACCGTCGGTTACGCTGGCAACTTCAAAGCCTTCTTCACGCAAGATCCGTTCACCCATGCGCTGGGCGTGGGGGCTATCGTCAGCGAGTAGAACCCGGCTCATTGTTTAGGAGCAGCCTGGGGCTTTACTTCCACTTTTGCACCGCTATCGGTTTTGACAGTAACTTTTTTCGGCGCCTTTTCTTTCTTCTTTTTGATGAGCGCACCCTTGCCATCGTAGTTGGAAGGAAGGGCATCGGGCTTCTTTTCACCTTCCACTGCGGTACCGGTTACGGCGGTGGCTGGGTCACCTGGTTTGGCAGGAGTTCCGGGCAAAGTTTGGCGGGCATCAGGATTGGTATCCAGCACACCACCGGCGGCGGGCAATACAGTGGCTCCCAAATCCGTAGTGGCGGTAATGGCGGCGGCGACGCTAGGAACACTTACCGGGATGGTCGGCTTCAAGCTGGCCATAGCTGGAGTTCCAGA
Source organism: Bryobacterales bacterium (assembly GCA_043781815.1). GTDB lineage: Bacteria > Acidobacteriota > Terriglobia > Bryobacterales > Bryobacteraceae > JANXSF01. The sequence goes on from JAYWBH010000101.1 coordinate 4,669, forward strand.
TTTCGCTGCGGCGATCATGTCTGGTCCGCGCTTAAATGTTGACCAGAAGTTGTGCGTCATACCGGCTTTGGTGGCATTTTCGCGTTCGTACTTCATGCGAGCCAGCGCTACGGGGTCGGCATCGGGGATGGTGGCTTCGGCGGCGGTCAGCTTTTTCTTGGCGGCATCGGTCCAGGGGCTTAGCGGGTAATCCTTGACGATTTTGGCGTAGGAATCGAGCGACCGTTGCTTGAACTTGGGTCCCATTTTCCCGTAGGAATCGCCCAGCATAAACAGACCTTCGTCAGCCTTGGAATAGAGCACATACTGATCGGTCATGGCCTGCAGTCGATTGGCCGCTGCCGGATGGGAGCCTTTGCCATGATAGTAAGTGCCAACGCGCATTTCTTTTTCAGCCAGCGCTTCCTGAATATTTCGCAACAGTTGCTGAACCTGGGGAGCGAATTTCGAGTTAGGGAATTGGGTCAGCAGTAGCCGACACTCTTCTTCCGCTTTGAAGGCGTGTTTGTCATCGCGATCTGGCTTTTCCATCTGCTTCACGTGAATGGTGCAAACCTTTTCCTGGGCTTCGGCGGCCTCTTCCATGGTGGGGTAGAACAGGATGAAATCCTTGTATTCCGCTTCGGCCTGAGCCATGCCATGGGTTCCACCTTCGCGGAACCAGCTATCGGCAATGGCCAGCTTGGCTTTGGCCATGAATTCGCTGGTATCGTAAGTGTTCATCAACGTTTGCAACGTGATTCGGGCCACTTCATAGCGGCCACGCTCAATATCGCCAACTGCTTTATCGAACAGCACTTTATCTGGCTGCTTGGTATCTTTACCAATAGGATTTTCGTATTTGTGGCGCACGCACCCGCCGGTGGCGAGCATGGCGGCGGCCGCAATGCCTATGCAAAAAATCGAACGGAAGGATTGAAACTTCATGCTTTTCCAGTGCCTCAACTTCTAGTAATTTGATTTATACACGAACGGATACCGCTTCCCGCGCGGCCATGGTTAAATCTCGCACAGCCTGCGCCGGATCGGCGGTTCCAAATACGCTGGAGCCCGCAACTACCAGGTCGACACCCGCTCTGGCAATGTCGCCGATGTTGGCTGGCCCAGCGCCACCATCAATTTCTATAGCAAACGAAAGGCCGCGTTCCTGACGCCGCCTCACCAACTGTCGCACTTTGTCCAGCGACCTGGGGATGAATTTCTGCCCACCGAACCCAGGGTTTACACTCATCACAAGTACGTAATCCACAAAATCCAGCACCTCATCCAAGGTAGAAACCGGTGTTGCCGGGTTCAAAACCACTCCTGCCTCCGCACCTTCAGCCTGTATGGACCGCAAGGTCCGGTCCAGATGACGGCAGGCTTCCTGATGAACGGAAATCATACCCGCGCCCGCTTCCACAAATGCCCCAATATACTGATCCGGGTCGGTAATCATCAAGTGGACGTCCAGGGTTAACTTGGTGATTTTACGGATAGATTTAACTACTGGCGGCCCTAAAGTAATGTTCGGCACAAAATGCCCATCCATCACATCCACGTGGAGCATGCGAATGCCTGCTGCTTCCACACGATGAATGTCTTCACCCAGCCGGGCGAAGTCCGCTGAGAGGATCGAAGGCAGTATTTCCAACATTATTAGGCTAGCTACGATGTTATCACGGCGGCGTAGAATCCATCGCCTTCGGCCAGCCCTGGTATTCTGTAAAAACTTTGCTCTGTGCGCCGGGGATGGACCCCGGTAACAACGGCATCCACTACGGCTTCGTTCTCCTGGGCTTGCAGGGAACAGGTGGCGTAAACCAATCGACCGCCTGGTTTCAACAAGGCCAAGGCATTGGTTAGAATCTTCTGCTGCCGCTGAGCTAAATCGTCGATATCAGCAGGCTTCAGACGCCATTTGATTTCCGGATTGCGGCCCAGGGTACCGGTTCCAGAACAAGGAGCATCAACCAGGATGCGGTCGAATAAAGTGTGAAATGGCAGCGCCAGTGTGGCATCCAGCACCACACGTTTGAGGCAGTCCACCTGCTTCAGCCGATGCAGATAACGATCACAAGCCACCACGTCGGCCCCGGTTGCCAGTGCTTGCATGGTCTTGTTGCCGGGGGCGGCGCAGAGGTCCAGCATTTTCATTCCTGGTTGAAGATCCAGCAGCGGGATAATGGACTGCGCGCCAATGTCCATTTGGCGGTCGCCTTGAAAGTGAGCTTCGGGCTGACTCAGAAAAGTTCGGGCAATGGATTCGGCTTGGTCGGCACCGTGTTGCTGCGTCCAGGAATCGAGCAGCCAGGCCGGGGCGGAAAGCTCGGTTGGCCGATCAGGGAATGGGATGGGGTGGCGGGTGACTTTGCGCAGGACGGCATTGACCAGGCCGGTGGCCGAGCGCTTGCGAGCCCGCTTCACCAGCTCGACAGTTTCGGCAACGGCGGCATGATTGGGGATGCGGTCCAGGTAGCGCAGTTGGAAGATGCCAAGGCGCAGGGCAATGCGGACTTCGGGATCAAGCTTGATGGCTTTACCGGCAAAATGGGTGATTAGAAAATCGAGCTGAGCCTGGAAGCGCAGGCACCCGAATACAAGCTGATGGGCTAGGCCGGCGTCTTTGGTGTGCAGGCCGACGGCCAGCGGGCGGAGCACTTCATCGGCCCAAGCCCCGGAGTGGGTGCGCAGAAGGACGTCGAAGGCAACGGTTCGGGCGGTGATGGGTGCGGGCACTGTTACTACTTTATACGACCTTGTGATTTCTCAGCATTTAACCTGAATTCCGAAGTTAGTGGGATAGGCCTCCGGCCTGTCCTATCCTACATCTGAATGCTGCCGCTTTATGACATTTTCGAGGGCCTGAAAAGGAC
>JAYWBH010000102.1:0-7514 GCA_043781815.1 Bryobacterales bacterium
ACTTTTTCCAACTCGATTTTGTGGAACAGCACTTCCATATCGGCTAGTGAACAGATCGCCACCCCCACGCGTCCAACTTCACCTGCTGCAAGGGGGTGATCGGAATCCATCCCCATTTGAGTGGGCAGATCGAAGGCAACGGAGAGTCCAGTAGTGCCTTGGGAGAGCAGATACTGATATCGCCTGTTCGATTCTTCGGCTGACCCAAACCCGGCGTACTGTCGCATGGTCCAGGGTCGGGTGCGATACATGTCTTGGTAGATGCCCCTGGTGTAAGGGTACTGGCCGGGAAGTTCCTTCATGAAGCTTTGCCGATTTTCCTGGCGCGCCAAAACGAAGTAAGTCCGAAGTAGAGCATGATCAACGCAAAGCCTCCACTGAAGAGCATTTTTATGCCTTGACCTTCGTCCTGGGCGGCTTCCCCATAAAACTTGTAGGTGCGGAAAATGCCAATCACCGCCATGGAAATGAAAATGAAGCCAATGATTTCATTCCATAGAACATGCAGGGGCTTGATAACCCCGGGAACTACTTGTTTGAAGAACTGCTTTACAAGAGAAAACATAAGTAGAAACTCAACCCTAATTATAGGCGTCCTATAGATTCCATGGCGTTGTGCCGATGAACCGCCTAGGGAAAAGTACGGTAGTACTGTTAACCAAGAGTGGTATTCTGAAATAGGTTGTAAAAGAATTAGCAAGGGGCATCATTTGGACGAACGTCTCAAAGAGTTGATGCAGGATCTGGGCAACGCGATCAACGAATCGCTTTCCGATTCTGACCGCATTGCAGCCGCCATCGGCGAGATCAAGCGCGGCGGGTACGACGTGTTTCTTGTGCTGGAAGCCACCATTGGCTTCAACAAACGAGATGGACACGGCGAAGACGGCGGGGAAATGCATGGGCTGGCGAATGTTCCCGATTCACTTCGCAAAGTGAAATGGACGTCACAGGATCAGAAATTTCTTAAAGCCTTGAAGATTTCTGTGGAAGAAGAATCCAAGTAATCAGCAATCAAAGCAGTTCCTTGTAGACCGCCCAAGTCTGATCTACAGCTGCCTCCCAACTGAACTCCGCCGCCCTTTCCATGCCCATCTGAGAGAGCTTTCTGCGCAAACCTGCTTGTTCCGTCAACGTTTTCAACCCGAAAATCATTTCATCCTGATCTTCTGGATTGACATGCACTGCGGCATCACCAGTTACTTCAGGAATGGCGGAACGGTCCGACGTGAAAACGGGAATTCCCCAGCCCATGGCTTCCAGAACCGGAATTCCAAAACCTTCGTCCAGGGAAGGGAATGCGAAAATATCGCAGTTGGCGTACCAGTTTTCCAATTCCAAGTCAGTAACGTAGCCAGGCAGTTCAATATCCGCTTGGCGTGGGCTGTTGGCAATTTGCTCTAAAATTTCGGCAGATCCATAACCTAAAGAACCGGCCAAAACCAGTTTCCAATCTGCTCCCACTTGTTCAAAAGCCTTCACTAAGCGCCCCAGATTCTTACGTTTTTGAATGGCGCCTACAAACAGGATCACTTTCTTGTCACGATTCAACTGCAACGGCTCCTGATTGGCGGCAGGGAACCGGACCCCATGGTGCACTACTCGTAATTTCGATTTGTCCACCTGCAGTAGTTCGTGCACTTGCCCGGCAGTGAAATGGGAGACGCAAATGATCAAGTCCGATTTTTCAGCCGCGTCACGAGCCTGTTCTGTGAAGCGCTTACGGAACTCGGGGGTGGAATAATCGCCTGAAATTACGAATAGATCGTGAAAAGTTGTCACCGTACGTTTCGCCTTGCGCCTTGGCAGACGTTGGTTGAGGCCGTGAAAAAAATCGAACTGAGGGAGAAAAGGCAGGTCGTTTAACAGGCGGGCTCGGGCATTGGAAGGGTAAACTTCATGGCGGGAGGATAGGAAACGGTGGGTACGGTAATAGAGACGGAATTCGGCTTCCTGGTGGGCTTCGGCGAGTCCCCAAATAATTTCCCGGGAGTAAATTCCAACTCCGGTTAAATTTTTACCCGTGCTGTAGGTGGCGTCCAGTGATAGTTTCAATCTTGACGGAGAAATGCTTCCATGGTCTGCAATTTGTTTTCGCTCAAAGCCCGCTCTGCTTCGGATAAAAGAACAGAAAGTTCCTTCGGGGCACCGGCGTCGAATCGGGTATGGGCATGAGCCACAGGAATTCCCGACGGGGTAACCCAACGAGGAAAGGCGATTCCTTCTGCTTTGGCGATTCGTAAAGCGGCATATTTAATGGGTCCAATCCGCGCTACAAGGTCAGGCGGTTCAAACAGGCCGCGCAGCCGTTCGGCAATTTCCAAAACATCCAGTGTGCGGTCTGAACTGGCGTCTTCCATGGCGATTTCCACCACGGTCAATGCCGCACTTAAGCCTGTGCTGGCGGCAAGTTCAATTGCGTAACTCGCCCGGCGCAGAAATTCTTTTTCATCGAGAAGGCCAGTCAGCTTGTCTATGCCCCAGTGTTCTTCTGAAGCAATTTCATTTTGACGTCTTTCCAATGCGTAGCGAATGGAACGGGCAAGGGGCAGGCAATCGAACTCTTCTTTGAGTAAATAATCCTGGGCACCTTCCCGCATGGCGGCAATTCCCAAGTCTTCAGCACTGCGGTTGACCAGCACGATGACTGGCAAATGGGGCGATTTGGCCCTCAGCTTCAAAAAAGTATGCAGCCCTTCGCTATCGGAAAGTTGCAGATCACAAAGAGCGATATCGTATTCGCCTGTGCCAGCCAAATCCAGCGCATCGTCCAGGCATTCAGCCATTTGCCAACTGATCGTTTTTTGAAACGAACGGGCGTATTGATTTTCTTCCAGTTCACTGAGTGCTTCGCGCACCAGACCAATATCCCAGGGGTCGCTGGCGATCAGAAGCAGATTCCAATTGCTTGGGGGTGACATTCGGTTCCTCCTCGTTGCCTCTTCCTCTTTTAGAAAGTGGCTTACGGACGTGAAAGTTCTCATGCTTCCATCTGGTATTCTTTCAACTTTCGATAAAGTGTAGTCCTACCGATGCCAAGAATCACTGCCGCCGATAATCTGTCTCCTTTCGTATATTCCAGTGCTTGTTGTATCATACGCCTTTCCATCTCTGTAAGTGTAGGGATAGGACACAAAGGAAAATTATTTAATTGTGGTGCTTTTGTATACCCATAATCCGTTGAGCCTGAACTACTTGCCGATGCTGTAGCGGCCATTGTCGATGGCCTTTGGGCGTAAACAAAATTACGAATGGAACTGGGAAGATCCTGAACATGCAGTAGCGGACCAGTGTGAATAGCGGCCATCCCTTCAATGGCATGTTCCAATTCGCGAACATTGCCTGGCCAATCGTAAGCCAGCATTGCTTCCACACATTCCTGTGTCAGAACATGGCCGTTGCCATAGCGTTCTAAGAAGTGGGCTATCAGCGCTGGAACATCTTCCCGCCTTTCCCGCAATGGCGCAATGCGGACATTCACCACATTCAGACGATAGTAAAGATCCTTCCGAAAGGTTCCTTTTTCCACTTCTTTTTCCAGGTCCTTATTGGTGGCGGCCACAATACGGAAGTCGGAATGCTTGGTGGCTAAGGATCCAACTGGCCGGTACTCCTTTTCCTGTAAGACCCTCAAAAGCTTGGCTTGCAGGTCTAGCGGCAGTTCTCCAATTTCGTCAAAAAACGCTGTACCGTTGTGAGCTAACTCCAGCAATCCAATTTTTGCATTGATCGCCCCGGTGAAAGACCCCTTAACGTGACCGAACAATTCACTTTCCATCAAAGGCCCTACTAACGATGAACAATCGATGGTTACGAATGGCCCTTTTGGATTCTTGTTGTAAATAGAGCGGGCAACAACTTCTTTGCCCGTTCCACATTCCCCTAAAATGAGAACCGAGTTGCGGCTTTGAGCCAATTTCTCGATTAAACGACCAACCTGGTGCAGTTTTGGCGATTGACCCACCAAAACATGGACCCGTTCCCCAGGTCTTTGTGACATTTCCCCTCCAGCTCGCTGGCTCCTCCTAAGTTTGGGGAACCAGTCATTGTATGTAGTGCTTTCTCCGACATTAAAATCTACCTTTTTCTTTAGGCTTATGGATAGTCCTCATGTTAAGAATGTTTAGTACTTTGATGAGGGGGTGTTAATGCATTTGCTTTACACCCTCCACCCGCATCAGAGGGTATTGCTAGTCACTCGTAGTTTGCGGGGATGGCGAGGGGCACGAATCACTTGGATGCGAACTTTGGCTGTGCCGGGACGGATCAGTTCAATTTGGGTTGCTGAAGCGCGGGAGAGGTCGATGATTCTTCCGGCGACGAATGGACCACGATCAGTGATGCGCACTTCGGTCGTTTTATTGTTGGATAGATTCTTCACTCGTACCCAAGTTTCAAAGGGCAGTGATTTATGTGCGGCGGTGAAAGTGTTCATGTCATAAATTTCGCCGTTCGCTGCTTTGCGTCCGTGATAAGGATCACCATACCAACTTGCAATTCCAACTTGCTTCATTCCAATGCGTGCAGGCTTGGGTGTTGAAGCTGTTTTCAGCGGCGCATTTTTCTTTGTTGCGCACGATGAAAGGACAAGAAAGCATGCTGCTACGAAAACTATTTTCAAGGGCACTGAATTCATGCTAACTTCTTTGCAAGCCCGTAAACAAGGGGTTTGAAGCACCTGGCAAACAATAAAACAATTTTTGGATTCTATGTTTTTGCAAAGTATACGTTGATCTTGCATTTTTTTCTTGACATTCATTCAAAACAACCTTATAACTGGGATCAACAGCGATCTTGTTAAAGGTCGCATAAATTTATGTTAGGGAGAATCAAACGATGATGAACGCTACGAAGAAAGCAGTCAAGAAGGCTCCGGCCAAGAAAAAGGCTGCCGCTAAGAAAAAGAAGTAAGAGCCCTCTTCCGCAAGGAAGAACAGCTTAACGTTAAACCAACATTCAGCCCCGGTCAAACGGGGCTGATTCATTTTAAACCCTGCTAACACCGCGTGAAAACAACAATACCCGAAACGTTTCTCCCATTCCAAACAGCAGTGTCTTCAACTGTCCACGCCTTTGTTGACATTCCATTTCAGTAGCACCGGTAAGAACAGCAGCGAATTGATCCCTCTCACCGGCAGTGAGTAGCATTTGCGATAGAGTCTCAAAGCTTTCCAGTTGAAAGCCACGTTCTTTGGCTTCGTTGATGATCATTGTGAAAGGTACATGGGCGGTAATATCACGGTCCCCTGGCTTGTGCAGGACTTGCTCATCGGCCTGATGACGGAAGTAACTCATCAACGTTCCTTGCGGGAAGCGAATGCGCTCCGCTTCGGTGAAGCCATAATCGATGAACAATAGAAAGCCTTGTTCCAGAGCCGCATCTAAGCGATCCAACCAGGCAATGGCGTCGAGGTGTGCTTCCATCAGCACGCCTTCCTTTACATGGGAAGCATGTTTGGTCAAGTATTTTGCTAGATCACCGTGGACAGCGGGGCCATCGACGAAATGGAACGTCCCATTGTTGCAGCCGACATGGACTTCCACGAACGAATGTTGCTGTCTGCGCACAAGGTGCACGGGTAAGGCATCCAGAAACTCATTGGCAAACACAATGCCACGCAAGTTCTGAGGTAGTTCACCGCATCCGCTTTCCACCGCCTGATAATTCCACTGCTCTAAGTGGGGACGCATCTCCTGGCGGCCCGCACCCAATTCGATTACTGGAAGCTGACCTGCGGAAAGACCAAGACGTGTAGCTAACTGTCCCACCACGCGGGCGATGAGCAATCCGAATACGGGTTGTAGTTGTTCGGCAGTATAAAAATCACCACCGATGCCGAACGGATCGCGTTGACGGCGATAGTAGCCATATTGCGGATGGTAAAGAGCGGTCTCCTGGAACTCACGAAAGGAGATTGGACCGTATTGGGCAATCTTCTCAGAGAGCAGAGCGGTGAGCATCGTTCCCTATTATGCTCGCAGATGATGGGTGAAGAAGTCGACGGGTGAAGACGTTGAGATTCGTCAGAAGAAGTTCCTGAGGGGTGGACTTACACGAATGCCTTTGAGAAAATAGCCCCAATGAAATCGAATTCCAGTGTCCCAACAACAGTGGATGAATACTTGGCTGACGTCCCGGAGCCGGCCCACAGTACTTTGAAGGAAGTTCGTGCGATGATTCGGTCCGCTGTGCCTGCCGAGGCTACTGAAGTGATCAGTTACCGCATTCCGATGTTTATGTACAAAGGGATGGTAATGGGGTTCGCGGCATTTGCCAACCATTGCAGTTTGTTCCCTGGTCCTGCCCCGATTGAAGCGATGCAGGACGAACTGAAGGGCTATGTGATATCGAAGGGGACGATTCGATTTGCGGTGGACAAGGCTCCCCCGGCGGCTCTGGTGAAGAAGCTGGTGAAGATTCGGATCGCCCAGAACGAACTTAACAAGAATGAACTTGGGAAGAAGCGCTGATCTGGATGTTGCTTCGCAGGTGTTCCATGATTCGCTTGGATGCCATCGTTGCTTCCGATGCTACTTCCGGTTCACCGTAAGGGTTGGCAAACCGCTTGGCTGCTTAAGAACGATCTCGAAATTTGCAGAGGGCGAGGAAGACTCAAAAACGAGCATGTATTGATTGCGAAGTTCAACCACCGATTTCATCAAATTGGTTGGATCGGTTAAAAATGCGCGGATGCCGCCAGGAATCTCCAACTTCTCCACATTTGTGGATGCAATGATTAAGGCCTTTTGGGCGTTCTTCGAAATGGAAAGCCGACGAATAGCTTCAGCCATTGACGAAGTTTGAATCAAGTCCACTTCCGGGCCTAACTGGGTAGCGGCATCTGTTAGCGGTGCATCATTCACGATTGCAAGGGAGATGGGGTAATCGGGGTTTGCAAAATCGGTAATTACCCGGCGGACACCATTTTCAAGAATTTCAAAGTGTTGCCGTTCGAGGCCGGTGACGAAGCGGTGGGCAGGATCGGTTACGGTGACATGGACGAACCGCTTGGATGTGACTTGGGCGGAGAGTGGCAACGCGCTAAGCGCGATGATTACCAGGAGAAAGGATCGCAGCATGTCGATAGTATGTGTTATTTAATGGTGGGTGGCAAGCCTTTAGGGGAGGAAATTCCATTGGTAAATAATCGGGTGTCTTGTTCGCTCGCACCTTGGTTGACTGTTCAAAATGGTGCCGAAGCTCTCCAGTTCTACAAAGCGGCATTTGGTGCGCTTGAAACCTTTCGGATGGAAGATCCCGGCGGTGGCGTGGTAGCACGGCTCTCCGTTGATGGCGCGGAGTTTTGGGTAAGTGATGAGGCTGGCGGGCCGGAACCTCTTGGTGGCGGTTCTGTTCGAATGATCCTGACTGTGGCGGACCCGGATGCGATCTTCACGCAGGCATTGGCATCTGGTGCGGCAGAGGTGTTTCCTGTGAGCGAGGACCATGGTTGGCGTCTGGGGCGACTGGTGGATCCGTTCGGACTGCATTGGGAGATTGGACATCCACTTTG
>JAYWBH010000103.1:0-2423 GCA_043781815.1 Bryobacterales bacterium
GACAGCCCCGGTAATCCCTTGCGGTTGCTCACAAAAAACCGGCACCGTCAGGCGATCTCTACGGGATTACTTCACAGAAATGGAAAAGGATCACCCGCGCATTAAAGAAAGCATGCTTTCCGCCATGGGGAATATTGAACTACATCGCCTTCTCGATACCCGCTATCAAGATCCAGAGAAGACCATCGCTAAACCAGTTTCTGAAGAGCTGTTCCCAATGCTCACCTAAACAATAGACGAAGTTCTCAAAGGGAAACAGTCACACGCAAGAATGTTGCAGGGATTGAAGTGCCCCCATCAACACCCTTGTTCTGTGAATTCGCCAGTTCCAAAAGTTGGCCGTGAAGATCCTCAACTTTTCCGCTATTTTGAGCGGCTTCAAAAGCGTTCATGGTCGGGCCATAGAATCGCCGAAATGATTCCACCACGTCTGCAGGGCTCTTGTTTGGCGACCTGAAATGGAACGTGTCCTTCTCCATGGAGATGTTCTCTTTGGGCACGCCTGCTTGACCAAAACGTTCAATGATGTTGGCATCCACGCCCCAAGTCATTGGGCTGACGAAGCCTTCTGGAGGTGGTGGCGTAAAGGACGAACTGATCTTCAGCAACTGCGATACGAATGAAGTTGGATCGTTCGGAATCCAGTTGCCCATCACAATGCGGCCACCTGGTTTGGTAACCCGCACCATCTCCTTGGCCACGTCGAAGGGCTTGGGAGCAAACATCGCACCGAATACAGAGAGGCTCAAATCAAACGTATGGTCGCTGACCCCCTGCAAGTTGCACGCATCGCCCTCCTGGAATTTTAGTCGGTTGAGCCCAGCTTGGACGGCCCGCTTGTTCCCCGCGTCAACCAGATTCCTGGCGATGTCGATCCCTACAACTTCAGCCCCCAATAGCGCTATCGGAACCGCCGTAGTGCCATCTCCGCAGCCTAGATCCATGACCAGCAGCGGCGTAGTTATCCCCAGCGAAATAACGAATGCTTCTCCAGATTCCCGCATGAAGCTGGCAATCTCGGTAAAGTCACCCTTTTCCCACAAAGCTTTGTTCGGATTCATAACAGGTCTCCTATTTTTATGTGTTAGATACTCAGTGAGTATTCACTGCAACGCGCCAAGGCGATACCCCTGGCCACTTCTTCAATTCCTTGCCCGCCCATTCGTTCGATTTATCCTTGTGACAAATCACACAGGCATTGGGAATCTTATACTTCTCTGAATCAGACGGCGCAATAAACTTAAACGTATGGCTGCGGATATTGTTCCCTTCAATCGTCTGGGCAATCTGCGGCATATGGCACGCCGAACACTCACTGCCAGTGCTTCCTTCTTTATGTTGCGTGTGTGCCGTTAATGTTCCCCGCGGGCCGTTCGGCGAATCCACACCATGACATTGCAGGCACATGGAATTGCCTGGCTTAATCAAATCAGCGGAATTCGGCGTACCATGCACGTCATGACAGCTAAAACATTTCACGCCTCTTGTGTGCATTGTTGCCTGAACATAATCGTTACCTTGCATCCGATTCTTGTGGGCTGAACCTTCAGGAAAATGGGTGAAAGTAGTTTCGCCCAACTTGTGCTCTTCCAGTTCCCAATAGTCCGCCAACTTCGCCCCAGGTTGGTAGCCCACAGGCCAATCGTAATACCGGCCATTCACCGGATTCACCAACGGGCGTCCTTGTGAATGGCATTGAATGCAGACATCGTTGGCCCTTACAAAGTCCAAGCGACCAGGATGCACAATCGTCGCCTTCGAAGGTGCTGCGGCATGCGCGCTGCCTGCTCCATGACATTTTTCGCAACCTACGTTCCATTCGCTTACGGAATTATCGGCAGTGTTAAAATTCGTCGAATGGCAACCATCACAGGTGGGTCCGGTGGGACGTTGCATCTGATCAGCCGGATAATGCTTTGTCCACCAATCCGTTCCATCACGCACATAATAACGACGCCACAAGCCAGCTTTGATATCCCATTGTGCAGGGAAGACAAAATAATCGTTGCCCACTTTCGTGAAGTAACGTTGTTTCCATTTGCTGCCATAAGTGAAGGAAATGTCTTCCTTCTTGAAGGTCACCAGCGCGTTAGGTTTTGAAAAATCGCCCAGAATTGCCTGGGGCCGGACTTTCGGATCTTGCACTACATTGGCCATCAAGGTCTTCTTCCAACGGGAATAGATTTCCGTATGGCAGGTACCGCACTTGGCCGATCCAGCAAATGCCGTTTTTGGAATTGCCTGGCCCAAGCTGAGCATCTGCGAAAGCACGGTCAGCACGATCATGTATTTTTTCATGGGATTTTCAGATTTCCAACCTGTGTTCAATGATACCCTGCATAGGATAGACCTTAACGTTCCACTTGCATGAGAAAACTTGTTCGGCATTCGTTCACCCTGGCCACGTTGTTGTTGCCCCTTGC
>JAYWBH010000104.1:0-7509 GCA_043781815.1 Bryobacterales bacterium
TGGATCTGGCGATTGATATTACCCTGACCTTGTACGCCGGTTATGTATCAGCCGACGACAAGGGCAGGGAAGCACGGGTGCCAATTTTGTCCTGAGACTTACTTACCGGGCTGTGCGACGGCGAAGGTCAGCCCGCCGAGTGAGATTTGCGCAGTCCTGATTTGACCCGTGGTGTTAGGCAAGGCGGTGATGATCAACTTGCCAGTTTGTGACCCACTGATCACACCACTGAGGCGAGCCCAATCAGCACTGGATTGCGCACTCCATGGGCATCCGGTGGAATTCACTTGCACGGTTAAGGCACCGCCGTTTTTGTTGATTTGATTGGTCAACGGCTGTACGCTGACCGCACCGGCTTTGAATTGTCCGGTGATGGTGGCGGGTCCAGCGACGCCAAGTTGCACCGATGCAGGGGCCGTTGGCAGAAGTCCGGTCCAACCAGTGAAGCAGGAGTTGGCGACTGGCTTGGCATTCATCTGAAGAGTAGTGGATGCATTGTAGAAGGCGTCGGAGCTTGGTGGGGACAAGGTGACAGCCCCTAACGACGTGTTGTTGGGCGTGGCCTTAACGGCGTACTGAATGGTGTATTGGGCGGTAAGTACGGCGGTATCGGAAGGCGTGGTGTAAGAGAACGCAGCGGTTGCACTGACGTTCCAGCGGACAAACATGGCACGAGCTCCGGTTTGACCATTGACCGTGGCATCGGCTTTCAATTGGTGAGTGGAACCCACCTCCCAATCAAAAGAAGCTGGGGTGTTCACTTTTTGACCATCCACTGAGACTGGAAATCCCGTAGGAGTGGCGCCCACCACGATTCTGACTTTTGCCCTGGTCACGTTACTAACTGTGCTGGTTGCTGGGTAAAGTGTTTGGATGGAGGTAATGTCTTTGTCGCTTAATGCGCTTCTTTGACCAATGGAAATTCCTGCGGGAACGGTGACAATTGTCGGCTGGCCATTTTTTGAAAAAGCGTAAGCCGGGTAGTGCATGATGGAGTTGTAATCGTAAGCACCAATGTCGGTTCCCGTATTGGTGGTGTTTTTGTTGAAGTTGTAAGCCATGGCTGGATCAATGTTTTCCGTTACGATGCGAATGAATTGATCTCTATCTATGCGCGATTGTTCATGCCATAACCCCAACGCATGACCCAGTTCATGCACCGCATTTCCCATGCCGCAATAGGCCCCCAAGTTGACCGGTTGCGCTCCGCCAATCTTACCGACGTATGAGTTACAGACGCCGGCATTTCCGGGGTCGGTGATCACAATATAGTCCGCCTGATTGGTGCGCTGCGCCATTTGGATGCGACCCGCTAGTTTGGTATTCCAATGCGCAATCGCATCGGTAACGCGTTGTGGATTGGGGAATGCAGCGTTCAGAACATAGGGCACGATTCCACCGGGCCAGCGGTATTGTTGACCAGGAATCGCTGTGCCTTGTTTGATAGGAATCCGATTTTCACGCGTGGCTTGCTCTAATTCGTGGGACTGGCCCAACAAAATATCACCCTCAAAGATTCCTACGCCATCGACAACTGCATGATCCAACTGTCGCCCACGGAATGTCGAGGTTTGCCGTGACATGTTTTCCCTGGCGGCAGCGGTTCCCCAACCAGTATTCGATCCCACATCATTTTTCGCAGTGACTTCCAGACTAAAGGGAATCTCCGCCAAATCGCGCTGCCCAATTTGGAGTTCCAGGTAGGATTCCGGTCCCACCATGACTACTGTGAATTCACCGGTCTCATTGGGTCCGGTAGCGGTCAGCGGCCCCACCACTTGGCGAGCTGCACTGCCACTGTTGTTGTGGATGTATAGTGCAACGCCTTCGGGCAGTCGCAGGTTTGTGAAGCGCAGCTCCAGGCCCTGGGCATCATCTTGCCGGACTCGAAAAAGCAGGTAACGATCCTGATCTGCATTTTCGAAGACAGGGACTTGGTCAGGATCGGAAAGAGCAAGTGTCCATTCGGCCGCATCCTGCAAATGACCGTCCTTAACTCCGAACGGTTCCTGGCCGAATGAGGCTAGTGAAAAAAAGAAAAATAGCAATAAAATCCGCATTCACGCTCCTAGGCGAAAAGGGTTGTTGTTGTGAACCCAGATTGCCATTAGTGAGGGGAAAAGTGAATTCGTGGAAACCTAAGATTGCGAGGTTTCTATTTGTAGGCGAGCTTAGATTTGGGAGGTAGCCTTCTTAAGAGTCGGAAGGGTTAAGGTGGAATTAGAAGATGAAATTCAGGCCGCCGCGAACTGTCTTTGGTGCCTGCATGAGCAACAAACTGCGACCGTCGCTGGTAGTTACCGGAATGTATCCCTGATGCAACAGATTGCGCAGCTCAGCGATCGCTTCCACTCGTCCATTCCACATTCCAAACGATGGCAGAGGTTGACGCATTTGGAAATTCAGCCCCATTTCTGGTGAGAAGTTGCCAGTGAGCGTGCGATGCATGGGCATCAAGGCGGAGTAATCGGCAAACTGATAACTGGCTGCGACTCTGGTTTTGGTCACAGGCAGCACGGCACTAGCGCGGGCATAGGCCCAATGACGACGACCATGGCGCATTGCACCGCGCAGGGCATCGCCCGTGGGACTGGTCAATTCAATGGAATCGGTAAGTAGTGTTCCATTGTTCCCATAGCCGCCAGTGACGGTTATGGTATCGCTGACGCGGTAGGCATAGCCTGCCATGTACCCTTGCCGTGCATAGTGGCCAATGTTGACGATTGAGCTGCGGTTGAACATATCGGGCAGCACATCAGAACCGGGCAGTACGGACGTATCGCCAACGGCACTCAACGCCCCGTTAGACACTGCTTCGTGCCAGGCGACAAGGCTCAGTTGGCCCTTGCCGATCTTTCTGTCAATGCCAGCCTCAAGGTTGGTGGAGCGCTGCACCTTGATCCGACCTGCTCTGGAAGAAACGCGGGGAAAAAGATTCAAGGCTGAAAGATCCTGTTGCAAGTCTCTATCCGGGTTCGCATCGGTGGACCGTCCGGCAGCGGCAGTATAAATTTCTTCGGGAGGTAAGCCAGAACTGTAGGCAACGCGGATGGAGGTGTCTTTACCCGCCGCGACTGAAAGTCTGGCGTAGGGGCTGACATAGTTCAGCCGCTCCAAGAATGTAACGGATTCCATGGCGGCACCGTACAGCAACTCCACGCCATCGAAAAACGTCACGCGATCAATAAAGCTGGTCGATAGCGAACGGAACACCGGAGCTTCCCGACCACTGCCCACAATCGCTAACCCTGCACGACCTTGTGAGAACACTTGGCGCATGGTCAATTGCACTTCAGGAGCGCTGGTGATGCCTCCAAACTCCTGTTCCGTTCGCTTATAACGAGTTCGGAATCCAGCAGAAGGGAGCCCGGCGTGCGAAGCATACCCTACATTCCCGCTGAACTGTAAGTGGTTGGTGCCCAGTAAAGATGTGGCGAAGGCAAATGCCGTACCAAGATCGGGCTGGCTGGTAATGTCGCCGCCGGCGGCACCATCGCCTGCCGACAACTTCAACATAGCCCGATTGCTGCTAAAAATGGATTTCGTTTCGGTGGTGGTTCCAGTATTCCAGCCGGGAAGCAATCGCAAAGCTGGGCGGGTGGACATGCTGCTGCGCAATACCCATTTCCAATCGTCATTCATCAACCCGGAATTGGCTTGGCCGTTATAAACAAGTTCGATACTGCTGAGAGCTCCAGCAAGTTGAATGGCGAGGAAGGTGCGATTACCAGCCTGTACTTCTACGCCTTGGCGGAACGCTGGCATGAAGGCCGAAAGATTCACTCGCAAAGAATAGCGATCAGGCAGTAGCCCGTCAAAACCGAACGCACCCTTTTCGTTGGTGGACGCAGTTTTCACTAAGCGATCGAAGTGATTGTATAAGGAGACAGTGGCACCCATTTGGGCCACACCGTTGACAGCAGAGACGATACCTATGATTGCACCGGCAGGACGGTCAAGCCCTGCCGCTTGGCACACGGGACCCGCAAATGTCCCTGACATCCAGATTGCGACAACACCGATTAATGCGCGGTGCATGGTCATCAACGGGCGCTTAAGCCCATGTCTCCCAGTGACGGCATTTATCGCCGTCATGCAAATCCCTATGTCACCGTGAACGTGGCTGAGGGGGTTAGAGTTTGGTTCCGCAACTTATCGGTAACCTTCATCTTTAGTTTATACTGTCCGGGCTCTAATGATTTCAAGGGTAGCAGCTTTTCAACCGTAACTTCAGTGCCGCCAGTGCTGGATACTTCTTCTGAGAATTCAAAAACTTTCTTATCGGAACCAGTTTTCACAACTTCATACTGAATGGACCCGCTGGGTTTGTTGGTCTTCTCATCGGCTTGGAAATTGTAGAACTTCATGTAAATTCCCATTTTCTCATCGCGAGTGAACGTTTCCGATAACCGTGGGCGAACCTTGGTGCTGCCGATTACAAACTGTCCAGTGCCGATGGAACGGGTCGGAACTTTTTCAATCTGGTCAGCTAGAATCATGCTACTCATGCCCAGAGTTTCATCGTCAAAGCGGGGCACGTTCAACACTAATTCCTTGTTGTTCATGGTGCCGCCGTAAATATCTTTCACCACAATATTCAGCCGATACGTGCCAGGAGGCAGTGGAATGGATTTCTGATACACCGAAGCACCAGTCGATCCTTTCTCCAACATTTCGTTAGGAATTTCCACACTCACCACATCTTCAAATACGTTCACAACGCGACGGGACATAGAAGTGATGCGCGCGTAAATGTTTACTGCGGCCTTGGCGATGCCTTCTTTATTCTGAAACTGCAGATCCTTGCGTTCCAGTTGCAATGTGACATTCGTTTGAATGGAGGAGCTGGTCATCTTCATGAAATCAGCTCGCACCTGAACTGGCAGGATATTGAACTTGACCGTGGAGTTGACAATTGCTTCCAAATCCTTAAACTTCACTGCGGGAGCTTTTTGCAACATCGCGAACTGCTGCAGGCGTTCAAACTGATTCATCTTCTGCGAAGTGGGCTGTGTGCCAGTTCCCAAACGAGTGCCGTCCGTACGGCTGAAACGGTCTGTCTTACTGGCTAAACCCATCTGTTCAATCAGCGTCAAACCAGCCCCAGGGACCATCATCAACGCGTCTTTTTCCGACGGATCCATGGTCATGCGGTATTCACCAGTCATGGTTGGATCTACGAATTCAATGATGATGTCTGAGCCAATGCCTTCAATCCAACGGTAGCGCCACTTTTCAAAAGGATACGTTGATGTTGTGCCGCCGCCTTCTTCATATGGGCGTTCGTAAGAACCACCGGAAGGATGCGATTCGTTTTCATCGGGTGGTCCAAAGGTGATGTAGATGCGACCGCGATCCGTTTTCCAACCAGGAATGCCCGAAGCATACCGTTCATTGGTATAGGCGATGCGGCGATAGTGTTCTTCCTTAAATTCGTTTTCAGCGGAATCGGGAGTAGGATCGCGACGCAGCCAGAACTGTTCAATGAACTGTTCGCGTTCATCTTCGGTGCTCAAACGTTTGAAGGCAGTTTTTTCTTCGTCAGTGATGATGTAGAGTACGTCCTCATTCAACCACTTGCGGTACGGTCCTTCCAATTCTTTGCGCAGCTTTTCTTCGCGACGCTTCTTTTCTTTTTCAGTCAACGGCTTGGCAACCGTTTCTCGATTGGGATCGATCGCTTTCTTCTTGTCAGCAGCAAAGGCATTGGTTGTGATCAAGCTGCTCATCAAAATTGATGCGCTAACTAATCCGACTGTGGCGAACATGCGTGGAAATTTCATCGGTACCCCCTAAAAGTTGTTCTTCACTCTGTGCCGTAACTTCACGGTTTTGGCATGAGTAAAGCCACTATTAGCTATTTAGATTCTAAGGGTTTAACGCATCAGCGTCAAGGCTAGTTTCAAGACAGTTAGGTAAACTTGAGTGATCCAATAATTGAAATACAAGATAGGGGGAAGCTTGCCTTTGTGGGCAGGCGATTCCCCCCAATGCCACTTAGTTTGCCCGCATCCCTGTAGAATCTCCAGTCTTTGTTTGGATAACCTGCGATTGAAAGACCGCTCCCTTGCGGTCACGGCTCAGTAACGTACTGATTCTACAGAGCCGTGACCGCAAGGGAGCGGTTTCTTCAAAGGCCGGATGCGCTTCGCTCCAACGCTTGAAGCTGTCCGATTGAGGGAAAACTAAGTGGTATAAAACTATCTACCCCACCAGTTCCACTGCCTTCGCCAACACATAAGGGCCTTCGGGAATGACAACAACCTTCGCACCCTTCGATAACCCTTCCATCAACGCTGCCACCGCATCGGGCATGGAGCTATACACTGGCCCCCACATGGAATCGCGATAGGCGTCTGGCAATCCTGGGACATAGAACAGCAGTTGCTTCGATTGGCAAACCAGCGCCAGCTTTTCCAATTGCCATTGGTCCACTTCCACAGGAGCCTGCAAAATAGCGTCCAAAAACTGTTGATGACCAGGGTAGGCCGAAAGCATTTCACAGAACTCTTCCGCCCCGGCACCTTCTGAACAGGCAGCCACCAAGAGGATTTTGCCACCAGGTTTCACCACATGGCTGGCCGCAGTAACACCCTTCACGGCCTGATAAAACGTCATGTCCAGTGGATGTCCAGCTGCCGTGGTGATCACCGCATCGGCCAAGCTGTCCAGTTGTTCCAGCAACACTTGACTGACAAACTTTGTCCCTTCACGATGCGCAAGTTCTGCGTCACCGGCAAAAACTTGCGCAACTCGGCGATCACGACTCAGCGAAACGTCTACCAGAAAATCATGCCGAGCCATCCGTGCGATTTCTAACAGCTCCTCATGCAGCGGGTTATTTTCAATCGACCCTTCCACCGACCGGGCGTCGCGCATGAACTTTGGAGAATGGATCACCTTGATGGTTTCCTGCGCTGCCAGGCCAGGGGCAATCAGCTTGCGTCCACCGGAAAAGCCCAGCATTAAGTGCGGTTCAATAAACCCCAAGGTGATGTGGAGGTCGGCAGCCATGAATCGTTCATCAATGTGCACTGGAATGCCTGAAGCGGTTGTGCCCAGATAACGATGTTCCTGCAAGTTCCGGGCATAATGATTTTCCACACGAATATGACCATACAGATCGGGTCCTACAATTTCCCGTATTTCTTCTTCGGTTGCCGGACGATGAAGGCCCGTGGCAATCAGCACCACTACGTTGTCGCGGCTGATTCCGGCGTCGGCCAATCGACTGAGCACAGGTGGAAGTACCAGACGATTCGGTGCCGGACGCGTGATGTCGCACACGGAAATGGCGGCGGTCTTTTTACCGCGAGCCAACTCCGTAAGCGGTAAAGTCCCAATGGGATGATCCAGCGCATGTTCAATCGCGGCTATCTGGTTATCCAAAGCCTGCGCCGAACGCGCTTCCAATACCTGGTACGAATAGCCCTCGGGGAGCTCAACGGCCAGTCCTGTTTTGCCAAATGCCAAATCCACACGCATAGCAAAACCGTATCACAAATCAGT
>JAYWBH010000105.1:0-7508 GCA_043781815.1 Bryobacterales bacterium
GATTGCATATAATGTGAATGCTTCCCATGCAATTACGTTTTTTCGCAATCCTATTTCTGGCGCTCGCACTTCATGCAGCCGACCTACAGCCAATACCTGACAAAACAGTCATTCTGACCTTCGACGATGGCGTCAGTACCCATGCCACCTACGTCGCCCCGCTGTTGAAAAAGTATGGATTCCCCGCTACGTTTTTTGTGTGCGAATTCCCTCCCGATTTTGCTAACAAGCATCATTACATGACCTGGGCGCAGATAGCAGATCTTCATAAGATGGGCTTTGAAGTGGCCAATCATACATGGACGCACACTCATGTCGACAAACTGAATCCAACCCAGCTAGCAGAACAGTTGGCATACATAGAAAAAAAGATTGCCGATTTCGGTGGGCCTCGTCCAATCACCTTCGCCTATCCCGGCTATGCCACCAGTGCCTCTGCTATTGAAGTTCTTCGCGCGCGTGGATATCTGTTTGCCAGGGGTGGCGAAGATCGTGTGTACGATCCACAAAAAGATGACCCCATGTTGATCCCTGGATTAACCACTCGAAAAGATAACAAGGCCATGATTCTTGCAGGCTTAAATCAGGCGAAGAATGGCAAGATCGCCGTGCTCACCATCCATGGAATTCCCGATTACGCTCACGATTGGGTAACCACTCCTCCAGAGATGTTTGAATACTATCTTCAATACTTAAAAGAAAATAAATTCAACGTCATCGCCTTTCGCGATTTGGCAAAATATGTTCAGTCGCCAATGGTACGTTAGAAAGATGTGTCGAAAGGAGTAGTGTTCCCATGATTCAATTCCAGCTTGATTCCGATAAACGTCTATTCGAAAACTCACTTCAATTTGCCCAAAAGCAAGTCCGCAAGCTGATTGAGAAGCATCCCGATTTCTATCCGATGTATACAAAAGACGGTAAGTGGAAGCACGATGGACCAGCCTGGACACGCTGGTGCGATGGATTTTTGCCCGGCATGATGTGGATGTTCCACCGTCATGAATTGGCCCATGAAGGTAAGGACACTGCCTTTTGGCGCGAACAAGCCATTCACTACACAACGCCTTTGGAACCACGAAAGCACGATAAAGAAGTTCATGACTTAGGGTTCATTTTTCTTTCCACTTACTACCGTTGGCAACGCCTTGAACCAAAGCCTGCACTGGATAAAATTGTGGTCGAGGCAGGTAAAACACTAGCCCTGCGCTTCCAGGAAAACGGACAGTATTTGCGTTCGTTTGTTGGTGACGATTCTATATTCATCGATATTATGATGAACGTTCCCATTGTCTTCTACGCCGCCCGGTCAACTGGTGACAAAAAGCTTCGCGACATCGCCATGCGTCATGCCATGACCACGCAAAGGGTTCTGGTACGCGGCGATGGGTCCACCGCCCATGAAGGTATCTTTGATTTTCAAACCGGTGAATTTCTGCGACAAAGCACCCAGCAAGGCTATCGTGGCGATTCCTGTTGGTCCCGCGGTCTTGCCTGGGCACTCTATGGTTTCGGGACTTGCTATGAATACAGCCGCGACCCCCATTTTCTAGCCACCGCAGAGGCTTGCACAGATTACTTCATCCGCCACACACCAGCCGATGGCATTCCACCCTGGGACTTTAATGCGCCCGTGGGCAAGCGCAAACTTCTGGATACTTCCGCTGCTGCAATTGCTGCCAGCGGCATGTTGCGGCTTTCGCGTTTGGTGCAGGATCCAATGAAAGGGCATCTCTATTGGGCCACCGGCCTGCGTATCTTACGGACACTTTGCGAAGGGCACCTGGGTAAAGATCGTGGCTACGAAGGGATTCTTACCGGCGGCGTTTACCACGTTCATAAAAACCTTGGCGTAGACGAATCAGTGATGTGGGGCGATCACTATTTTGTGGAAGGTCTGGAACATCTTCTGCGAAAGTAGGAAACTTATGACCGGAAGCTTTGCACTTGGAATTGATTACGGAACTGAATCCGGTCGCGTGATGCTGGTATCCATCGAAACAGGCGAGGAAGCTGCTTGGGCCTTGATACCGTATCCCAATGGAGTCCTCGAAAGTGCGCTTCCCAATGGCACAGCTCTTGGCCATGATTGGGCACTGCAGGATCCTCGCGATTATGTTCACGTTGTAGAACAGGGCGTCCCGCAAGTGTTGAAGAGTTCAGGAGTCAAAGCCGAACAGGTGGTGGGGATCGGTACAGATTTTACGGCTTGCACCATGCTGCCTACCCTTGCCGATGGCACGCCCCTGTGCACATTGCCAGAGTTCGCCAGCAGGCCTCACGCCTGGGTGAAACTTTGGAAGCATCATGCAGCCCAGCCACAAGCAGATCGCATCAACATCATTGGCCGCCAACGCAATGAGAAGGCCCTGCAAATGTATAACTGGGCGCACTCTTCCGAATGGTTCTTTGCCAAGGTTCTACAAATTGTTGAAGAAGATTTTGCCATTTATCAGAAGGCAGACAAGCTCATTGAAGCAGCCGATTGGATTGTCTGGCAGCTTGCCGGCGAAGAGCGTCGCAATGAGTGCACTGCCGGTTATAAAGATTTGTGGGTGAAGGGTTCCGGATTTCCATCGAAGGAATTCTTCGCAGCACTTGATCCACGCATGGCGAACGTAGTAGAAGAAAAGCTGGCCACAAAATTCTATCCACTGGGTGCAAAAGCCGGTGGGTTAACTGCTTCAATGGCAGCCACGACTGGATTGCTGGAAGGTACGCCAGTCGCCGTGGGTCACATTGATGCACACGCTGGAGTGCCCGCCTGTGGGGTTATCGGGCCTGGTGTGTTGGTAATGATCATGGGCACCTCGCTGTGCCACATGCTCATGGCACGGGAACGCAAGATCGTCGAAGGGGTCGCCGGCGTGGTCGATGGCGGCATTGTTCCTGGGTATTGGGGTTATGAGGCAGGCCAGGCTGCGGTGGGCGATTTGTACGCTTGGTTCTTCCGCGCATTCGGTGTGAATGCCGATGAGATTACTGCCAAAGCGGCGGCATTGAGGCCTGGGCAGAGTGGTTTGATCGCCCTCGATTGGTGGAATGGAAATCGTTCTGTCCTGATGAACGCAGACCTCAGCGGCCTTCTCGTAGGCGCTACTTTGAGCACCACTCCACAAGATATTTACCGAGCTCTAATTGAATCCACTGCCTTCGGAACGTTAACTGTCATTCGTGCTTTTGAAAAGGAAGGCATCCCCATTGACCGGTTGATGGCCTGCGGAGGACTCGCTGAAAAGTCGCCGCTAGTCATGCAAATTTTCGCCGACGTGACCAATCGAACCATTGAATTGCCAAAGTCATTGCAAGGGTCAGGCTTGGGTGCAGCAATGCATGGCGCAGTTGCCGCTGGTGCATTTACAGACATCGCCGCAGCCGCATCGCACATGGGCGGAGTCAGTGGGCAAGCCTATCATCCCAATCCCGCCGCACATGTTATCTATCAGCAACTGTACGAACAGTACTTGGTGCTGCATGATCTGTTCGGACGCGGTGGCACCGACGTAATGAAAAAATTACGAGCCATCCGCGCCAGCGCCTAATACGCCTTACGGTGAGATCGCCGCAAAATGAAGCTTGCGAGCCAGCGATAGCAGTCCGTTGTCTAAGGTCACCAGCGTTGCGTCACTGCTCACTGCGAAGGCCAATAGATAGCAGTCTCCTACCAGTTTTGATGCAGGTTGTTTGGATGCTGGGGCAGTTGCCCTACGGAAATTCTTTTCAAGGTCCCTTGGCTCAGAATAAGGTCATAAGGATTCTGATCCACCGGAAAGTTTGGTCCCAGTTTGCCCTTTCCAGTTATCAATGATCCCATGATCAACCTGCCAGTTTTTGGTTTCGCATAGGCTTGTTCCAAAGCTTGAATGATCAAAGACCGTACAGAGGTCCCAGACTTCAATGCCCGATGACGCAACGTCTCATGCAAAGGTCCCGGAATGTCAACAGTCGTTCGTACCGCCATAGCGGCATTATTGCACACGACATAGTTATGTCACATAGAGAGGTTGTTCTTGGCTGTCATCTGCGCTCATCTGCGCCATCTGCGGATGATATGTTTTGCCCCACCAAAACAGGAGCCTCCTGCAGCAAATCCAAAAAACTCTGCGTCGCCCTATTAAACTTCTTCCGCTTCCGATGAATGATCCC
This sequence comes from Bryobacterales bacterium, assembly GCA_043781815.1. Classification (GTDB taxonomy): domain Bacteria; phylum Acidobacteriota; class Terriglobia; order Bryobacterales; family Bryobacteraceae; genus JANXSF01. Next base: position 4,147 of record JAYWBH010000105.1, read on the forward strand.
CAGTGGTCGATACAAACCCGGAGCCCGTAGCTTCACCGCCACCAGCCGACCCTGCCCAATCTCCGCTTCCAATACTCTTGCCGGAGCAATGCTCACGCCGCTCCCCAACGCCACTGCTTCTTTGATCATCTGAAGATTATCGAAGTGCATCACCAGATTCACCGTCACTCCATGCTCGCGTAGCCAACGGTCCACTTCTCGCCGAATCGGCAGGTCATCATCGAACCCAATGAAATCCACTCCATTCAAAGCTTCAGGAGTCACCTCATCCAACCTTGCCAAGTAATGATATGGCGTACAAGCCAGCACCATCTCTTCATGACGCCACGGCACCACCGCGATTTCCCTCGCCGGTTCCGGGTAACTCACCAATCCCAAATCCGCCTGGTCCGCTTCCACCGACGCATACACTTTCTCCGGTCGAAGATAGTCCACCCTCAAATTCGCATCGGGAAACCGTCGTGCGAATTCCGTCTCAAGCCGCCACATCTCCGATAGTCCTACCGAATAGATACTGGCCACCCGAACCGTACCTTCTACTTCCGAAAGTAAGTGTCCCAATGCCGAATCAAACTCCTCCCGCCGCCGTAAAACGTCCCGACAAAGCTCGTAATACAAGCGTCCCGCAGGAGTCATCGTCAGTGGCCGAGTCGTCCGGTCAAGTAATTGAGCCGAAAGCTCTTTTTCTAATTCCTGAATGTGCTGGCTGGCCGCCGATTGGCTAATTTCATTGAGCGATGCCCCTTTACTGACACTACGACCCTGGCCGATGTCCTTGAATAGTTTGAGGTGCGCGAAGTTCACTCAAGCCAGAATATCATAAGCTGGCCTTATGTCAACGCCTTACTATTACAGATTTACAAATATTGCAACTATCAGAAAAACTGATAGTACTATTTTGAAAGAATCTGTTTGACTTATACTGTGGATCTCCTGTATACTTCAAAAATTCCATACTTGTAACCGGAGGTCTACTTAAGCATGTCCTTGAACTCAGAAGACCAGAACGACATCCAAATCGGGCTGCCCCCAGCCCAAGGCCTGTACGACCCTCGCAACGAACATGACGCCTGTGGCATCGGCTTCGTCGTCAACATTAAAGGCCACGCCTCGCACGACATTATCACCAAAGGGATTCAGATCCTCATCAATCTCACCCACCGCGGCGCATGCGGTTGCGATCCGGAAACTGGCGATGGCGCTGGTGTGCTCATTCAAATTCCTCACTTGTTTTTCGAAAAGGAATGCCGCAAAATCGGCTTCACTCTTCCCGGCCCCGGCGAATACGGCATTGGCATGTGCTTTCTTCCGGTGGAACTCACCGCACGGCTCAAAGCCGAAGGCATCATTGAACGCGTCACTCGCGAAGAAGGTTTGGAACCGCTCGGTTGGCGTGACACACCCATTTACTCTGACGCCATTGGCCGCGTTGCCCGCGCCTCCCAACCTTACATTGAACAAGTGTTCATCAAACGCCCCACCGGTATGGATGAAGATACTTTTGAACGCAAGCTCTATCTGGTCCGCAAGCGCACTGAAAATGAAATGCTGGCTTCAGATATCCGCGAAAAAGATTTTTTCTATATCCCTTCGCTCTCCTGCCGAACCATCATTTATAAAGGATTGCTGCTAGCTCCTCAAATCGACCAGTTCTATAAGGACCTTGCTGACCCAGACACCATCAGTTCCATCTGCATGGTGCACCAGCGCTTTTCCACCAACACGTTTCCCACTTGGCAACTGGCTCATCCGTTCCGCTACCTGTGCCACAACGGCGAAATCAATACCGTCAAAGGCAACAGCAACTGGATGGCTGCTCGTCAGGCCGTACTCGCTTCGCCACTTTGGGGCGATGACATTAAGAAACTCTACCCCATCATCCAGCCCAATGGCAGCGATTCCGCTACCTTGGACAACGCCGTCGAACTGCTTATGCTGTCTGGTCGTTCCCTGCCTCATGTCATGGCCATGTTGATTCCCGAAGCCTGGGATAACGACCCCACCATGCATCCCGATAAAAAGGCCTTCTACGAATATCACGCTTCCCTCATGGAACCGTGGGATGGTCCCGCTTCCGTCGCCTTCACCGATGGCCGCATGGTTGGTGCCACGCTGGATCGTAACGGCCTGCGCCCTGCCCGATACACCGTCACCAAAGATGACCTGCTCATCATGTCGTCAGAAACCGGCGTGCTGCCCTTCAAGCCTGAAGATATCCGCATCAAAGGTCGGTTGCAGCCTGGCAAAATGCTTTTGGTGGATACCGTGGAAGGACGCATTGTCCCCGACGAAGAAATCAAGCAGCGCCTGTATTCACGCCAGCCTTACGCTCAGTGGATTCGTGAAAATCAGATCACTCTGGATAAGCTTCCTGAACCGCCGCGCGTCTACGTCACCAATCATGAAACGCTGTTGGAACGTCAACGTGCGTTCGGCTATACCGAAGAAGATGTCCGCATGCTGTTACGTCCCTTGGGTGAAAAGGGCGAAGAACCCATCGGGTCCATGGGCACCGATACTCCGCTGGCTTGCCTTTCCGATAAGCCCCAGCCGCTATTCAATTATTTCAAGCAGTTATTCGCACAAGTTACTAACCCGGCCATTGATCCTATTCGCGAAGAGTTAGTAATGTCGCTCAACAGCTACATCGGCACAGAGCGTAATATTCTGGCTGAAACGCCGCAGCATTGCCATACGTTGAAATTGCCGCATCCCATCCTCACCAATCGCGATTTAGAAAAACTGCGCCGCGTCTCAACCGGTGATTTTCTTGCGTACACCTTGCCCACTCTGTTCAATGTTCACGGTGGTGAAAAGGAATTGGAACGGGCCCTCGATAGTTTGAACAAGCGTGCCAGTTGGGCTGTCAAAAGTGGTTACAGTGTCCTTATTCTGTCGGATCGCGGCGTGGATAAAGATTCAGCCCCTATCCCCAGTTTGCTCGCTCTCACCGCCGTTCATCACCACCTGATTCGCGATGGCCTGCGCACTCAATGTGCCCTGGTCGTCGAATCCGGTGAGCCTCGTGAAGTCATGCATTTCGCCCTGCTCATCGGCTACGGTGCCAGCGCCATCAACCCCTACCTAGCGATTGAGAGTCTGGAAGATATGGCCCTCAACGGGCAGATCACCGTCAATTTTGAAACAGCACTGAAGCATTTCAAAAAAGCTGTCAACAAAGGACTGCTCAAAGTCTTCTCCAAAATGGGTATTTCCACTCTGCAAAGCTATCGCGGTGCGCAGATTTTTGAAGCCATTGGACTCAACAAAAACGTGGTCGATAAATACTTCACCGGTACACCCTCAAAGATCGCCGGCGTGGGCTTGGACGTACTTGCTCGTGAAGCGAAAATGAAGCATGA
>JAYWBH010000106.1:0-7506 GCA_043781815.1 Bryobacterales bacterium
TCAGTAGTTGTCCTTCGTTTGGCAACTCCTAGAGTCAACCCCGTCAATAGGACATTTCTACTTTGCTCAATTAGGACATTATCATTTTGCCGTGACAAAATCTGGATTCCCCCTTGACTACTGAGTCGCTTGGAATATATAGTTCTATTTATGTTAACGGCACTGAGTCTGCTTGATTCTTTGCCTCAAATAAATTAAGGATTGAGGGGTCACTCAATGAAATTAGCTACTTTGCTATCAGCTATGTTGTTGGCGTTCACGCCGATGACTATTGCCCAAACAGTCACCGGGTCGGTGACTGGTACGATTGTGGACGCCGCTGGCGCGGTTATCGCTGGCGCACAAGTACAACTGATTAACAGTATTTCTCGGCAACCCCGCGAATTCAGTTCTAGCTCAACCGGTGCCTTCGAGTTCGGTAGCATTCTGCCCGGCATCTACAGCTTAAAAGTCACCCACGCGGGCTTCAAGACTTATGAGCAGCAGAACGTCACGATCAGCTCTCAGGAGCGCGTCGACATGCATACGATTAAGATGACTGTAGGCGACGTGACCACTTCTATAGAAGTGGCTGCCGAATCGGCGCACGTAGCGACGAACAGTTCCGACCGCTCTCAGAACGTTAACCAGGCGCAGATCAGCGACACGCCGGTGAGAGGCCGTGACTTTATGGGAGTTTTGAAAACACTACCTGGCGTACAGGATTTGGGTAATCATGATTCGCGCGGATGGGGCGGGAACGTGCCGACCATCAATGGAGGACAGCAAGGTCAGGTGTTAGTCACTCTTGACGGCATCGTCAGTCAAGATAGTGGTGCCCCCAGCATTAACGGCTACATTGCCCCAAGCGTCGACGCGGTAGGCGAAGTGAAGCTACTGGTTGGCAATTACAACGCCGAGTACGGTGCCCGCAACGGCGGCCAGTTGAACATCACTATCAAGAACGGAGGCAACAAATACCACGGATCAGCGTATTTTGATTGGCGTCACGAAACCTTGGATGCCAACGAATGGTTCAACAACAAATTAGGTGTAGTAAGACCCCGCTACCGATATCAAAATATTGGAGGCACGTTTGGCGGGCCGTTATTGATCCCTGGTGTCCGCTTTAACAAGAATCGGGACAAGCTGTTCTTCTTCTTCTCTTACGACCTTTTGAAGAACACCGGTGTAGCTGGGCCAAACCGTTACACAATGCCAACGGCTCTGGAACGCGCAGGTGACTTTTCGCAATCGGTGAATCCGAATGGTACTCCAATCCTGATTCGTGACCCAAATACTGGAGCCACCTGCTCCGCTGCGGGCGCCGCTGGTTGCTTCCCAGGCAACAAAGTTCCGCCAAGCCGGATTAGCCCCATTGGCCTGTCCATGTTGAATCGCTTCCCACTACCTAACACGACGGACCCCACCGGACAGCGCCAATACAATTCAATCTTCCAATTCACGAATACACAGCCTCGTGAAGACAAGATTTTACGAGTTGACTACAACATTTCGCAGAACAATACAATGTTTGTTCGCCTTCTTCAGGATTACCAGGACCAGTCTGGTTACGGTGCGATTCTAGGTGCAATCGGTGACGGCTGGGGTCAGTTCCCACACAGCTATAATATTCCATCGGCAGGCATCGCCATGACCTATGTACATACATTCAAGCCGAATCTGATCAATGAAATGACCGCTGGAGTGAACCGCGCCCATCAGGGAAATGCTCCTACGGAAAGTACATTATTCAATGCCAGCCAGTTGCCGCTGAAAGACGGAAGTGGTCAAGTGTTGAAGCTGCCCAATTTGTTTGGCGCGAATTATCTGAATTTGCTGCCACAAGTGAATTTCGGATTGCCCTCAGGATTCACGGCGCAGTCTTCACCCACTGCAGTTCCAAACCTGCCAGGATTCGGGTTCGATAGCCGCTGGCCATTCGATGGCACAGATGAAGCTCATAATTTCACAGATACCGTTACTTGGATCAAGAATGCACATACTTTGAAAGCTGGGTTCTATTACGAGACCTCGGCCCGTAACGTTAGTGTGTATTCAACTTACAACACAGCCGGTACTTACTATTTCGGATCTGACTTGGGAAACCCTGTGGACACGGGAAATCCTTTCTCGAATGCGTTGACAGGTAACCTTTACGGTTATGGTGAGGACAACAAGAAGCAGATTAACCACGCCAACTACCGTCAGGTGGAATGGTTTGTGCAGGACACATGGAAAGTAAACCGCCGCGTGACTGTGGACTATGGAATGCGCTTTCAATTGCTAGGCGTGCTGCGGTCAAGAAACGGAGCACTGGGGGTCTTCGACAAGGGTTTGTATAGCGACGCCAAAGCAGGACAGCTTTTACTGCCGACTTGCACGGTGCCAGTTACCCCAACTGCCAGTTGCGCAAATGCGAATAAGGCAGCCATCAATCCGACAACTGGGAAGGTCTATCCTTACGCTCAACAGGGCACGTTTGATCAGGCTTCTTTCGCCGTAGGCGGACTTCCGTTCTCAGGCATTCTGCAAAAGCAAGAGAATCTCTTTAAAACCCCGCCCATGAAATTCGGACCCCGGATTGGTTTGGCTTGGGATGTCTTCGGCGATGGAAAGACCGCGTTACGCACTGGCTTTGGAATCTTCTATGGTCGCGCATTTGGAGTGGACACCATCGGCGCAACTGGCGTCGGCACAGGCCCCCTTGCGGCCCCGCCAAATTTCCAGGCCCCGATCCTGCTCAGTACTTCCATTAGCAGCATTATCGGTTCGCCGGTGGTCTATACGCCGCAAGCGACGACTGGAGGAAACCTGGATGTTAAGCCTCCTTCGACTTATGACTGGACATTCGGCATCCAACGTGATGTTGGCAAAGGTTTCGTCATTGACGTTACTTATGTAGGTAATGTTGCGCATAATCAGTTCCGACAAGGCAGTACGGATTTTAATGCAGTCAAACCGCTGACCACTTGGACGCCCACAGGAGGCGCTAATCCGAAGTATTTAGATCCTACGAGCGGCAATGGTGGAACAGCAGGCTTCTATTCGACGAACTTAGTTCGATCACTTGCTGGAGGGTATCGTGGCTGGGGTGCGATTCAGGCCTACGAAGCAATTGGTGCCTCCAACTACAATGCGTTGCAGGTGGCGATTAACCGCCGATTCTCAAAAAGCTTCCAATTTGGCGGAAACTATACATGGTCGAAGACCATCACATACGCTCGCAATCAATTTGTGGATGATAACTTGCTGAAGAATGTCACGGGCAATCGGCCTCATGCTGTGAACCTCAATTGGGGTTACGACATCCCCACCTTCTCCAAGCGCTGGGATAATATCGTGACCAGGCAGGTGTTGGGCGGTTGGCATCTCTCCGGTGTCGGCACCTTCTTCTATGGCTCTGCGCTAACGATTGGCTGCACGGCGAACGGTGCACCTCCAGGCTATTGGACCGGAACACCGACAGGCGGTCTTCCCTTCCGTTGCCAGATGAACGGTCCATTATTCCTTGGCGAAGGTGCCACCCCCTCCTCTGTCTACGCCGGGAGTGGAAACGCACTAGCAAACGCCGATCCGCGTTTATGGTATCCCTTTAATCCGCAAAGCTTTTCACTACCTGGAGCGTCATCCCTTGGCATCGGTAATACACCACCAACGCTGAGTTATGGACCTGGGGTCGAAAACTTTGACCTCGGCATTCAGAAGGAAGTCCGCTTAGGAACATCAGATCATCCGGTTACCTTAACTTTCAAGGCAGAAGCTTACAACTTGCTCAATCACTTTAATCCGGGCAACCCCGCTACAGGCCTACTCAATACAGGACTAGCAATTAATTGTAATGCTATAGGCGGTTTTTGCTCGCAATCTACCAGCCTAAAAGACTATACCAGCACTACCTTTGGCACCATCACAGGTGCACAGGTTCAAGCACGGCATGGAGCATTGACAGTGCGTATCCGTTTTTAATAAATACGCGCAACGCACAAACATAAAAATGTGGGCAGGATTTTCCAAATCCTGCCCACATTTGTTAACCGCCTAAATCCGAAAACTGAAAAGGACAAGTGAGGAGGCATGTCCCACCTCAACTGCCAACTTAGAAATTCTGCCTAAACAGGATCGGCATTACGCAACGGCGCAGACGACTCATCTCGGGTGCATTGTTCGCGTCGTCTTCGGGGAGTATTAATTAAAACGTGGGGTTTGTGCTTGTTTACACTCATGGTTCCAAGTCGCCAAGAGTCAAGGCGGCAACCAGATCGCCTTTCACATTCAATTCGGAGAGTGGACGAATAATCGTAGGTTCAAGGTGGCTATTGCGGTACAGCAGCAAAGTGTTGTCATCAGAAAAACTGCGGATAGCTTCAGGGTTGTGAGACGTTGCAATGAACTGGCCGCCGGACTGGAACGATTTGCGCAGATGCGTTACAAAATGTCCCACCTCGGAGAGGGCAAGATAATTGTCCGGTTCGTCCCAGAAGCAAAGCAGGGGGCCATAGGAATCCTTCGCGGCAAGAACAACGGCGCAAATCATAAAACATTTTTCGCCGTCGGAAAGATCTTCAAAAGGTAAACTGAGGTTGCCTTGCTTGTTGGCGAATTGGACGATAAGGCTTCGAGCGTCCTTACCCACCACCGGATTTTTGATGTCCTTCAGATCAGGCATTACCTGCTTCAGATACTCGTCAATCTTTCCATAGGCGGCTGGTGCGTAGGCTAGGAGGCCTGAAAACCAGGCTCCAAAATCGGTGACATCAAGATTGGGCTCAAGCGTCTCATGCGCGGAATCGCCCAATATCAAACTTGGCACTGGCCGAAGGATAAGCATTCGGGCAAGCCACTCTTTGAAGTTAGAAAGATGTCGCATTGGTGGCTGTTCCTGCACTATTGGTAGTGCTACCAAGTGCCAGTCCAGTCCGAACCTTGCCTCACTCTCTTTTCGCTGGCCAGATTTCGCAAGGAAGACTTCCGCACCCGTACGACTGTAGATAATTTTGCCGTCAGCGGTGAGCTTTTCATCCAGCACCCGCAGTTCTTTGAAACCATCCGGGAATTCGAAAGCGATAGTGTACAGGAAGATCATATCGTTAAGATCCACCTCAATCTCGAATCGCACAGGCACATCCTTTCGTCCGCGAGCGAGATCCTTAGGCTTCAACAGATCATGCACTCTGTTTGTGCCGCGCGCGATTTTCTGAAGAATTTCAAGCGCACGTCCAACAGTAGATTTCCCAGAGCCGTTCTTGCCAATCAGCAGAATGGACGACTGTCCAGAAATCGGCAACTCGAAGTTTTCCAGGCAGCGGAAATTATGAACGTAAAGGCGGCGTACCACCTATCTAGGATAGCGCGAGTTATCTCAGCTTAGACTCGAAAATCCTTAATCGTCGCCGACCAGAACGAGTACCCACGACTTGCCGAATACGGATCATCTTCCACTGTAAACGCCACGTCGATCTTCATCCCAGGCTGCAACTCTGCTGCACGATGTCCCATGTCCCAGGCCTTCATCGTCATCACTCTTCCATTGCGACGGAGCTTCACTCGCAAATGTTTTTCTGCGAACACTTCCCCAGGACCGGCCACTTCCGCTTGCAGTGCGGCCAGCAGTGGGGCCGGATTTCCCATGCCGAATGGGGCCATGGAAAGGAGTGCTGTTGCGGTTGGATCGTCCAACTCATCCAACGAAACCATGGCGTCTATTTCATAAGTCTTTCGGAAGTCTTCTGCGCTTAACTGGGATGCCGCCACTAACTGGAAACGTCGGCGAAATTCTTCTAAGTTACTGGCCTCCAATGTTAGTCCGGCAGCTTGCTTATGGCCTCCGAATTTCACAAATAGTTCAGCCATACTTTCCAAACCTTGCAATAAATGAAAGTTCGCAGCACTGCGTCCAGACCCTTGCACTTTGCCTGTTTCCGTATCTATACTGAGCACAAACGCTGGACGATGAAAGCGGTCCACCATGCGGCTGGCAACGATTCCGACCACACCTTTGTGCCAGTTCTCACCCGCGAAAACCAGTGCGTGCGATTCATCTGTCACCGGAATCAATTCGCATTCACGCACAATGGCGGCGATGATTTCCTGCTCCGTTTGCTGACGTTCCGTGTTCAGCACATTCAACTGCTCAGCCAACTGGAACGCACGGCCTTCATCGGCGGTCAAAAACATTTCAATAGCATCAGCAGCATTGGCCATTCGGCCCGCAGCGTTAATTCGTGGAGCAATGCGGAATGCCACTTGCCCCGCCGATGGCGATTGGTTGGGCTCAAACCCGGCCACTTGCAACAACGCCCGCAGACCAGGATTACGCGTTGCTGCCAAATCAGCCAAGCCATGCTTGACGATAATTCGATTTTCACCTTCCAGCGGAACCACGTCAGCCACCGTCGCCACTGCTGCCAACTTCAATAAACTCAGCAGGATTTTTTGACGACGCGCTGCATCCCAACCCAACGCTCCATGCAGCGCCTGCACCAACTTCAGCGTCACCCCTGCACCGCACAAGTTCTTTTCTGGATACGGGCAATCTGGCCGATTCGGATTCAGCACAGCCACCGCAGGCGGCAATTCCTCTTCCGGCAAATGATGATCGGTCACAATGCAATCAATCCCCAACACCGCAGCCTGCTTCACCACGGCAGTGGCGCGGATGCCTGTATCCACGCTGATGATCAGCTTCACACCATCAGCCGCAGCTTGTTCAATGACCTCGGCATGCATCCCATAACCATCTTTCAAGCGATGAGGAACGTGGAAGCTAGCGTTCAAGCCAGCCAGTCGCAGTGCCGTTTTTAGAATGACGACAGATGTGATACCGTCCACATCGTAATCGCCGTACAACAGCACTTTTTCCTGACCTTCAATGGCCCGCAGCAAACGGGACACGGCATCTTTCATGCCTGCCATCAGCATTGGGTCATGCAGATCATCCAGCGAAGGCTCCATGAAACGGCGCACTTCAGCACGCGTGCGCAGGCCACGTTTCCAAAGGATTTTCGCAACAATCGATGGGATGCCCCAATCGCTGGGGATCTCTGCAAGGGCCGGTTGAAGCCACCGCGCCGGTCTAGTTCTTGGAGAAGTAGCCGCCGCTGATGGGTTCATCGTCAATGTCCTCCGGACCGCCAAATCCTGGGGAAAATACTTCGAACTGAGCAAGAATATCCAACAGTTCTTTGTACCAGGTGGTGGTGGCGCTGAACAGATACGTTTGAGTAGCGTGATCGAAACTCAGGTCCAATGCGGAGATGAATCCTTCATACATTTTCAGGCGCTGTAAGTCACGGGCCAGGTTACGACGCTCATCGCGATCCAGATCCAATTCATCCAACTGGTCCATTAGTTCGCCGATTTGCCCTGCGGGTAAAGTCTTGTAGTGAACCACCATGATACGAATGCCTGCGGCTTCCGCCACAGCAAAAAATTCACGGAAATCAGGGTGAGCTTCCGCATCCCAAACAATGGCCATTTCCCGATCAATTTCCGAGCGTTCCATGCCATAGAAGATGGCGAACTTCC
>JAYWBH010000107.1:0-2420 GCA_043781815.1 Bryobacterales bacterium
CGAGATGGATGGCTTGTTCCCTGATCTTCGCGGACAGATGAGCCAGCATGATGTCCAATTGGTTGAACAGGCGTTGATCGAAATTAGCGCATTGAAATCAGAACACCAGATCTTTCTTGTTGGCACAACAAACAACCTCGACCGGATTGACTCGCGGATTCTGCGAGGAGGCCGTTTTAGTGAGAAAGTCGTAATCTCCGTTCCAGACGAAGCGGGGTACCGAATACTTGTAGCGAAATATCTGGGTAAGACCCGCCTCGCCAAAGAGCTCACGATTGATTCTTTGGCTGAACGTGTTGCCGGAATGGCCCCGGCTGATCTTGAAGCAACGATTCAATCGATGAAGCGCGTCGCGATGCGCAGAATGGATCCGACGGTGAAGGAACTCCCGCCCCTCTGCTTGAGTGATCTGAAAGAGGCGCTGGGCCGAGTTCAGCCTCGGTTCTGATCCAATGAGCCCATCAGCCCTTTAATTCAGAGACTCCGACCTTCGTCCATCTGTCGCTGGTACGTCAAAGTTAGCGATTCTTGCATGACACGTCCTCGCGTTTTGAAACATGAAAATGTATTTTATCGTGCTTAAATGCAAAGGCATTTCGAGAACAAAAAACCCGTGTTCATACCTAGGCGCAGAACGCTTGGTGTGAACACGGGCTGGATCATGACTACTTCCATAAAGCAAAAGGTGGTAAATGCCGACTGCAATTCCTATCGAAGCGGCGAGTAGTTGCAAGTAAGGAAGTGCGACACGGATGGCCGGACGCCAATCTTTTAGCTTGCTGATAGTATGCTGCCACAATTGGGCGAGCTTGGGGTTTTGCGGGTCTAGTGGCATCGGGAAGCCCTCCGCGCAAAAAACGCTTCGACTTCCTGACGCTGAAACCGCAATATTTTTGGAGTTTTTGGTTCCCTGATCGCCCTTAGCAGGCCTTGTTGGGCCCACCAACGGACGGTTCGACAGGCACAGTCACATTTCTGGGCCACATGGTGCACCAGAAGTAGTCTCTCGCTAGGTAGCGTGAGTTGTTGCATTGCACACCTCTTGGAGGTGCGTTCATTTGAATTTGGCTAAACCCCTGCCAGAACGCACCCGTGGAGTGCGTCTCTGGCTTTATACAGGACCTCGCGAATGACGTTCGGCGAAAGACCGTAGTAGTAAATGATAGGCGTGCGCACAACAAACACGCGGTCTGGGCGCTTGATTGTTAATGTTATACAGAAGCTGTACAGTATCAGTTCCTGCTCTATCAGTTCCTGCTCTATCCCGATGAGGTTCCTCAAAAGGTACCAGGACCAGCTATCAGAAGCTAGGGTGTTTAGTTTTTTGACATCACCCATACCAACATCGAAGGGGAGAAACGCGGGTTCCGGTAGGGCTGCTGGTGCCGAAAGAATTTGCTTCGGCGCGAAGACGCTGGCCTGGATCGCCCCGATGAGATTGTTTATGTAGTCCCGCACCTGATGACCATTTTAGATTGGCGAATGAATGAGAACAAGATCCATTGCCGGAAACCTGAATGCTATTGCTGAGGTGAAGTTTTCCATTTCGAACCTGGTTCGTTCCAAGCACGTCCGATTTAATGAGCGTAATGTTCACTCAGGATGGAAGCGGATCAATCCAAAGACGGCAACATACCTTATCGTCTATCAAAAGCTCATGGTTTCAAAACCCACATATTTCCGACCTTGTCCAATGTGATGGATCGATCATCTGGTTTAAGCCGCTGTTTCAGCAAGAGTGATATATCATTCAAGAGCAGCGTGTCTTCAGCAAAGTAAGAGTGGCCAATGAGGGAAAACCTCGCACGAGTGGCATCAATAATATCAAACTGCGGCAGATTGATCTCGGTTGCCTTAGAACCGACGCGTGGAGATCTCTCTCGCCAGAAAGTGCGCAAAAAATCCGAAAACTGAAGAGCTCTATCTCTACCGGAGGCATAGATGGTTACTCGGTCAGCTTCACTTCGGAGCGCAACAGATAATTGGGACAATACTTTGGTATTAATATCCGGTGCTGCGAGGACAACTTCTTGAAAGTGATCTATGGTTTTAGGTTGGGTCAACGACAATCGATCTAAGGCTACGCTTAAAATCCGGCTTCCCATGCTGTGTGCTACAAGATGTACTGTTCGCTTGCCTGTGTGCGCTCGTAGGTCTTGCAAAAACGAAGACAAGTGAGGGGCAGTCCAGTCAGCCATATCAATGTCTGAAACGTATCCCCTTGTAACTGCCGCCGAAGGCCAACTGTATGTAATAGCCGGACCTTTAAATTTCATGTCCCAAGCTAGTTGGGCGGTTCTAAGAATGGCATCGTCAAACGGGACGTTGAACCCATGCACAAACACAAATGTTCCTATTTCTGGAGCCTCGTCTATTGCTCGAGTGACTGCCTCTAATAAGCCTTTTTTGTCAAGGCTGTC
>JAYWBH010000108.1:0-7482 GCA_043781815.1 Bryobacterales bacterium
ACACGACCGCGGAGCAGATCGTTGATCCTAGGTTGGGTGACACCGCATCGGCTGGCAGCCTCGGCTTGGGTCCAGCCGTGCTGTTTCACGCGCGCGGCAATCTTCTGCATCAGTTCCGCACGAGATCTCAGGTTTGCCGCCTGCTCTTGGGTATCCGCAATCGCGTCCCAAACACTCGCGTACATTTCTGGTTTTTTCATACCCTGCCTCCCCGCAGATTTCCCAATCGGTGCCTCGCAATTTCCAGATCCTTCTTCGGCGTTGCCTGCGTCTTCTTCTGAAATGCGTGCAAAACGTAGACTGCCTCGGCGCTCCTAGCAAGGGCAATAGTATACTTCACATACTTACTATTATTGCTAGCATGGTGATCGGCGTGACCGGGCCGCTGTTATGGCAGTGGTGGTTTGGTTCCTACCCATATTCTTATTACGTTCGGATCCCGACCATTAATGTCTTGCGGGAATGTAATTCTTGTGAGGGGAATAGCGGATAAACGCTCAGAAACGAATATATCTGAAAGTGCGGATGCTGCCACTTCTATCCCATTTCCGGCCAGTTTTGAGATTTCTACGCGCACACCAATAATCGTCGGAGATGTGCTGTCCGGAGAGTTTGGCGCGGTTCCTAGGTGTATCCATCCAGATGACTGCAAGACCCCTGCTACAAGGTCAGATAATTTTCGAGACTCTGCATCAGAAGCATACGTAAGAATCTCGAATTTTTGTTTTCGGAATCGTGATAATGAATCACGTTCTTTCTGTAGCAACGTTAAGGATCTGTCAGAGGCTTGCTCTCTGAGTAATTTTGACTCTCTCTTCGCTAACTCGGCTTCCCTGTTCGCATTGCCAGCGCTTTCCATTGCAAGGCTAACCAGCCTGCCGGATAGTCGGTTAGATTTCACGAGGCAAAACAATTCACCTACCAATGCCATGATGAGTACCAATGTTGAAACTTTTCCTATTTTTTCTTTCCTGTGTTCGATATTACCGAAAAGTGTCCAGAAACAACCATGTAGCCACCAATCCGTGAAGTCCGCTATGAACTCTCCGAAACAAGCTATTGCTACCAACGCCGCGAATATATACTCAGCTACTTCCCATCCATCAATAGCGTTTGTTAGCCATTCTAGCTCAGACATAGGAAATGTCCTGATAATTCACGAAGAGCGAGAAAACAGAGCTTTGGTGGTGTGTACAGTGGTATGAGTCTAAAGGTGTGGTTTGTCAAGTATATTACTGCCCTAGCAAGATAGATTATGCGGTAGGCACCACTTGGTTCTGAAACGCGAATTTCTTCCACGCCTTTCCCAATGCTGGACATAGGTTTGAAATCCTCAGGCTGATCCCCGCGCTGGACTTTATCGAGTTGATAGCCCACATCATGTCGAGCGTCGTCGGGAAAGTCTCGTATGCATTTCAAGGAATCGCCAAGGAAGCACACAGGTCGCACAACTGTGAGTATATCTAATTGGATATAGGATCGCCAAGTACGCCATTATGCTCGTCTCCGGACGGCGACCTGCTGGAATGAGGAGGCTAGACTACTCCCCAGGGACAAGTCGTAGCAGGGCAATGGTCACCGTCAGGGGTCGTTCATCCCCTACTGGCTCCCATACAGGACGAGCGTTTATTTTAATGCGGTATTCACTTGCTTCTGGCATATTGGCTTCCAACACAAACAAGCCTTTGCGATCCAAAGGCCACTGCCCGATGGTCACACCATTGGCTTCCACATCCACTTGTGGTTGTTGACCGTGGGCGAATAGATTTTCATGAGCATGACCTCGAAGTCGCAGCCGCTGCCTGCCTGCATGAACCGGCTTCAGTAAAGCCTCCGCCGTACCAGCGATCCAACGATATTTGTTTCCGTAAACACCCTCAACATCGTAAAACCCTGCCAATAATTTCGATTCATGTCCAGGGATTGAAAAATCAATCACATCCTGCCGATCCCCTGGATAGAGTTCCTTTCTATCTTCCGAAGGCAGCAAGTTATACACTCCGCCTTCATTGGGCGCGGCATAGCTGCACTTTTGACAGAGCAACGATTCATCAGCCAATCGGCTCAAGGATGCATGACAATCAGGGCATCGCAAGCAAGTTTCAAAGTGATCCCCTGGTTCCAACCCCAGCGGACGTTCTCCTTCCTTTTTCAGAAAGGCTGCCAGCGTCCCACCCAATAGCTTGGCCGCGCGCCAGACAGAACCGTAACGGTCCGTCTTTACCAGCGCTTGCTTCACGATCCGTTCCCCCCACCCACGTTCCGGCACAAACATTTCGTACTCATGGGCGACAAAATATTTTGTAGTCAAAGCATGCCAGTGGCGCAACGTCATCTGGTGATTTTGACGAATCCCGAAGCTTTCTTCCTGGTGGGCTCCAATCACATCCCGAACAAAATAGCCTAACAGCCCCCACTCATAAAGCTTCCGCTCCCAGGGCTTCATGGTGTCCCAATAGGGGGCACGATAAAGGCTCAAGGTCAATTGCCGTTTCAATGGCTCTTCAGCAAAAATAAAGACCCCACCTGGGGCCAGCACACGCTTTACTTCCTGAAAAACGGCATCAATATCCATGAACTGGCTTAACATCTGAAATGCAAACACACAGCCCAGAGAACCATCTTTGAAAGGCAGGTGCAGTGCGTCACCAGCCAGCCGCACGGGAGCCCTTTCCATGCCCCATTCCTGCTGCAATGCAATGCCGTGGCGCAGCGAATCTGCTGAAATATCCAGCGCGTATCCGTCCACACCAAATTCATTGCAAAGCATGTAGCTGGTATGTCCGGCATTGGCCCCGATTTCAAGAAATGGGCCAAGTCCGCCAGTAAATTGCAAATGGTTCCGAATCAACGCCCCACGGCGATGGTTTTCCTCGGCGTAGACTTGTTTTGCCCGTTCCGGTTCGCCCAACGATGCAAAGTTGTGGAACTCCACTTGGGCCCGTTTGACTGAAAACGATTGTGCTTCCAATTACGCGCCCGCCTGCCATTTTCCCAAAATCATTTTGCGCTCCACCTTAAACAGGTTCCGCCAGCTATCCAGCGGATTGCCCAATAACACCAATAAACTCGCATTCGAACCAGCAGCTAGACTGGAGTTTTGCAGGTAGGCCCGCACCAACTGTTTATTGTCCAAACCGGCAGTGGATAGCAATGCCATTTCCTGTTCGGCAGCAGCTCCCGGAAAAACAATAATTCGGATCTCTTCATCCAACAGGATCTTCGTATTTTTCTTGGCCCGTTCCAGATCAGCACCTGGTTTTATCTTCCAAAGTTGCGGAGCAATTACCAATCTTTGCGCCCGCATCAAAGCCAGAATACTGCGCTCCCAGGCACTTGAATCCATTGGTACACCAACAATGAGTGGACGTCGGTTGGTCACTTGTTCCAGAAACTTTTCCATGGTCAGTGCCGGGGCGTCCATTTGCGATTCGTCTATCGTCGATGGCATGGGGCAAACCACACGCCCTTTCATGTCCACTTTTTCAGCCGCAGCAGGCAATGGAGTCACTGACCTGTGTCCTGATACGCGAACAAATTCCCCTCTCAACAAGATAATGGAATCGTCAATTAGCAGCAGTTGTGTGGTGTCTAAAAGCCCGCCACCCACCAGTGCCAAACCATCCGGCTTGGTGATGCAGGCAAACATACCGGCCATCAAAAAAACAGTTACCAGCTTCATCGTTTTCATTTCGAAAATAATTCTTCCCAATTCAGACTACTTAAATTGTCCAGTATAAGATGCGGATTGTGGGACGCCAATTCTTCCCGGCTACTCATGCCTGTCGAAACTGCAATCGCCCTCACTCCATTTGCTTTGGCGGCGTTCACATCGTTCGGATGATCGCCTATCAATGCCACCGGAGTCTGCCGAGTGTAAAAACCATCTTTCTTAGCTTGCCGAAGCGCCACTCGGACCAATGTTGCACGGTCACAACCCTGGTCAGCAAACGCTCCAAACGTGAAATGATGCCGCAGCCCGGCTTGTTCCATCTTGCGCCAGCCAATGTCCGTAAGATTTCCTGTAACCAGCCCGGCCGCCACCTTTCCCCGCTTCAACTTCCCTAAAAACTGACGCACCCCCGGGCACACTTTGCGACGCAGATCCGGGCAGGTTGTCTGATACTCTTTTTGAGCTGCTGCATGAATGGCGGGCATTGCCGCGGCAATTTGCTTTGACTTCATTCCAGCGTCCACCATCATGCGACGTAAAATATCCCCATCCAGCATTCCCTGCGTTGGAATATGAGCATTGCTGGTTTCTATTCCAGTAACCAACCGAATGGCGGAAACCAACGCCTGCCTGTGATGCGGTCCAGAACGGCGTAACAATGTGCCATCAATATCAAACAAAATGATCGCCGCAACTGGTCGTGACTGAATCCCCACTTACCTATTAACTATAGCGAGGTAACATAGCGAGGTGCACTTCCGGATTCTATTTTCACTTCTGATTCTGACTCCTTGCCTGGCCCAGTGGCCGCAAGCTGGAGGTCCGCAAGGCAACTGGCAGGCCACCGGAAAACCTGCCGTCTCCAATTGGAGCGTGGCCCGGAATCAAAATATCCTATGGAAAACTGCTTTGCCAAACGGAGGACAAAGCGGCATTGCCGTTTCTAAAGACCGCTTATTTCTAACCACATTTACCGAAGGCGAAAAAGGATTCAGCACCAAAATCAGTGGCCATGCTTTGGATCGCAAGACAGGCAAACTTCTGTGGACTGTGAATTTAGAAGGGGTGACCGAAAGCCCCATGATGTACAGCTATAGTGATTCCACCACACCCTCCCCAATCAGCGATGGCCAGCATGTATGGTTCACCAATGGCAGCGGCGAAATGGGCTGCTGGACCGTGGATGGAAAAGAAATCTGGCGTCGCAATTGGACACCCTGGGGCGAACCTTACCCTTTCAACAAACAACACGAGCCAATTCTTTATGGCAACTGGATACTGAATGTGGAACCACTGCAAGGGAATCCACCAGACAAAAGGGGCTGGAACTATTTGCACGCCATTGATAAGTTGACCGGCAAAACTGCCTGGATCGCCGAAGACGGCACCACCACCTACGCTACGTCTATGTTTGGACTGACCGCCGCTGGTAAGCCCGCCGTGATGACTGGTCGCGGTGGCTGGCACGATGTTCCAGAGCGGCCCATTGGGCTCAGCTTAATTAGCCTTGCCAAAGAAGACGCCGGGAAATCCTTGTGGCGCTTTGTGGCCGGAAATGGCAATGAAGGCGCCCCTACCTGGCAGGCTCTTTACGTATTGCATTGGAACAAGAACGAAGCATATTGGTTCCGCATGAATCCTGAGGAAACCCATCTTGTGATTGATGCAACCAACGGCAAGTTGCTGCGGGAACAATCACTGATTCGCAATGTAGATTATCGCCAATGGGATCCTTCAACCAGTAGATACGTTGTTCACCAGGGAGTGAACCTGCGCGAGGTGCGCGACCTATCGCCACGAAACAAGATGGCTGACGATGAAGTGATTCGTGTAATGCCCGCCTGGCACGCAAATATCGTGGTGGGTGACTACCACTACTTCATGGCCAGTACGGGTCATCGGCGCAATCGAGTGGCCCCCAAAGGAAAGGCCGGCCCTTCGCATTGCCTGGCTCGAATTAATGTCAAAACAGGCAAAGTGGAGTATCTGGAAGTGCCTGTGACCGTGATCCGCAAGCTTGGGTCCGCTGACGAATTTGTTTATGGGGTGGCTGTAAACACCCAGACAATCAATAGCAAAGGAGTGGACGTAGCAACCGAAGAACGTTCCCGTATGGATGGATGGGAGACTCCTGCATTTTGGGGAACCCCAACCGCTGTGAATGGCAAAGTGTTCTTCAATACACAGTTAGGGATCACTTACGTGGTGGATGCCACAGCCAAAGTTTTTGATCAAAAAGCGCTGATCGCGATCAACGATTTAGGCCCCAGTGGAGAAACTTGGAGCTTGAATTCCATTTCTTACAGTGATGGAATTCTGTACCATCGAAGCCTGAAAGAAGTTGTGGCAATCGGCCGGTGACCCGCGTCGTCAACTACAAATCAATTGTCTGTCGATCTCGCTTGCGATTTGGATACCGTGGAACCGACCGTTCTCTATAAAAATCTCATTGGTATGAATGCCCGCAACCACTACGCCTGCCAGAAACATTCCTTTCCGTTCCGTTTCCAAGGTCTCTTTATTCATCTTCGGACGCTGTGTTTCCGCGTCTAATTCAATTCCGTGCCGCCGCATAAACTCAAAGTCAGGACGATAGCCAGTCATCGCGAATACGAATTGGTTCTTGATCCGTTGTTCACCATCAGGAGTTTTAAGAAGAACCGAATCTTCAGCAATTTCCACCACACTCGATTGTAGATACCCGGTTATCTCGCCACTCTTTATACGATTCTCAATATTGGGTTTGATCCAATATTTTATGTTCTTGTGCATCTCCGCGCCGCGATGCACCAGCGTCACCCGGGCCCCGGTCCAGAACAGCTCCAATGCCGATATAGCAGCGGAGTTCTTGCCGCCCACTACCAGCACATCGTGCCCATAGTAGGGGTGCGCCTCTTTGTAGTAGTGAATCACCTTGGGCAAATGTTCTCCCGGAACATTCAACAAATTCGGGATGTCGTAATACCCCGTGGCAAGAATTACTTTTTTCGCGGAGTAGTGAAACGTGGTTCCATTTTGCGACAAGGTAGTGGCCACAAATCTGCCATCTTCCCCTGAAATTCCTTCTACCGTCTGATACTGGCGAATGTCCAAATGAAAGTGATCAGCCACCCGGCGGTAATATTTCAAGGCTTCCGTACGACCAGGCTTTTCATTCAGCGATGTCATGGGAATGCCGCCGATTTCTAATAATTCCGGCGTCGTGAAAAACACCATGTTCGTCGGGTAGTGGTACAGCGAGTTCACCACACAGCCCTTTTCGATCAATATCGCTTTGATCCCAAGTTTCCCCAACTCAATACCGCAGGCAAGTCCAGTGGGTCCGGCTCCAACAATAATGCAATCGGTTTGCTCAAAGCCGGGCTCACTCACAACATGGCCTCAACTGAGGCGTAAACCTGTTCCAGCGCAGCCGCCAGAGCCGCCGTGTCTTTGCCACCTGCTTCTGCCATATCGGGCCTGCCACCGCCTTTGCCACCCACCGCCTGGCCCACGGCCCCAGCCAATTTACCGGCATGAACCTTGGCGCTCAAGTCCTTGGTCACTGCCGAAATAATTGCGATATTGCCGTCTTCCACCGATGCCAAAACAATCACGCCGCTCTTCCATTTATTGCGTAAAGAATCAGCCAAACTGCGCATCTGGTTGCGGTCTAACCCATCCACTTCAGCCGAAAGAACGGGGATGTCCTTAATCTTACGAGCCTGCAGTTCAATGCTCCCCATCTGCGATTGAGCCACTTTTTCCTTCAGCGTTTCCAACTGCTTTTCCATGGCCCGCTGCTGGTTCATCAACTTTTCCACTTGCTC
>JAYWBH010000109.1:0-7468 GCA_043781815.1 Bryobacterales bacterium
ATGGGAGTTCGTGTGGAATCGGGATTGATTGGCGGGGAGGATATCATTATGAATCCTCCCGCCGATGTGAAAGACGGTGTGAATGTGACGAAGAAGTTATAGTTTAAGGTCGCCGCGGGGCTTCTTGGCTTTCAGCTCTTCGTAGGTATCGCGAACTTGGTCGGCCAATCCATCCCCAGCCCAGTTCTTGACGCTGGCCGGAAGCGTGATGGAAGTTGCGGTAGATTTACCATTCTTGGTGGTTACCAAATCTTCCACTTTCTTGCCTGATTTTTGAGCAGTCTCTACTGCTTTGCGCAGTTCCATAAGAAAGGCGCGCTGACCGACAAGAATTTCTGGACCTCCGTATGGGCCATGTCCGGGAAGTATGGTAGTTGGGTTGAATTTTTGAGCCGCTTCAATTACCTTTGGCCAGTTGCCAATGTTGCCATCAGCGGTGTAGTTGTAAGCACCGTTGACAACCGCATCGCCAGTGCAAAGGATTTTTTCAGCGGGAAGCCAGGCAAAGCCATCGCCTTTTGTATGAGCCCAGCCTAAGTGATGAAATTCAACTTTTCGCTTGCCGTCAGTAATTTCGTAAGGCTTTTTGTCGAAAGTGATTTGCGGTGGTTCAGCGGTTTTGAGATTGAGTTTAGCAACGTCGGGACGTTCCTTGGCGGCATCCAGCCAGCGCTTCGGTTCACGGTCTTTCATTTCGTTCACTACGCCAATGTGGCCAATGGTGGTTGCGCCTAGTTTGGTCCAGATGGGATTGCCGTAAGCATGGTCACCATGATGGTGCGTGTCAAACACGTATTTTATGGGCTTTTTAGAGATTTTTCTGGCTTCAGCAATTACCAGTTCGGCACCGCTGGGGAAATTGGCATCAATGATGATGAGATAATCTTTCATCTCTATGATGGTGTTGTTACAGTGACCTTTCTTCAGGTCGCCTTCGCGGAACCAGACGCCGTCGGCGATTTGTTTGGTTTCGTCAGGAGCACCATTAAGAAAGTAAGTGGTTGCAAGAAGTCCAAGGAACGGAACAGCGATAATAGTTCTTTTAGCAAGCATGTTTGATTACGATACCAGATTTTAGGAGTGGGTCCAAATGAGTGAAGTGGTAATTGAAACCCGGAGCTTAGCCAAGAAGTATACACGCGATGACTTTACAGTTGTTGCGCTGGATCAGGTAAATATCCAGATCAAGAAGGGTGACTTTGTGGCGTTGATGGGCCCATCGGGCAGCGGGAAATCGACTTTGCTTCATCTGGTTGCGGCCATGGATAAGGCAACCGATGGAGAGATCCTGGTGTTGGGCCAAAACCTGCGACAGATGAATGATAGGGCGTTGGCCAAGTGGCGCACCGCGCACATCGGCTTCATTTTTCAATCGTTCAATTTGATTCCTGTACTCTCTGCGTTAGAGAATGTGGAGCTTCCCTTAAAACTCACCAATCTATCCAAACAGGAACGATTGGCGCACGCAACCACGGCGCTGCAATTGGTGGGATTGGGCGATAGGCTGGGGCATTTGCCACGACAGTTATCTGGTGGTCAGGAACAGCGCGTGGCCATTGCCAGGGCGATTGTTACTGATCCAGATTTAATTTTGGCTGATGAACCAACGGGGAATCTTGATTCCACTTCGGCTGCGGATGTGTTGAATTTATTGTCTCGATTGAATAAGGAATTCGGCAAGACCATCATCATGGTGACGCATGATCCGCATTCGGCGCGGTGCGCATCGACGATTCGATATTTGGAAAAAGGATTGTTGCTGCCAGAAGGGCAAGCGCCAGAAGATTGGGCTTTAATGCAATCTACGGCCTGAAACATTGGCTAATGGCCGAAGGCGATCCAACATCCCAATGCGCCAACCACCGCCATGGAAAATCCCCAGGCCATCATCTTGTTGAACAACGCCCTGGGATCTTCACTGGCGGGAATGGCGGCAATGCACAATGCTCCAATGGTCGAAAGTGGCGATACATCCACCAAGTGGCCACCAATGTTCATAGATGTGGCAATGGCCATCGGGTCCGCTCCCAGGCGTGCGGCCAGGCCCGGAACGGTGGGCAGGAATGCTGGTAGAACCACTCCCGACGTGCTGCTGTAAACAGAAATAGCGCCCGTTAGAAACGCGATAAATCCGGTGATGGTGCTCTTGGTTGAGAATCGTGCGAGAAGATCAGTGAACAACTCCATCCCTTGCGTTTTTTCAAGCAGGCCGGTAAGGATGCTGACCCCGCACACCATTACAATCACGCTCCAGGGCATCTTCTTAATGGCTTCACTGGTATCGCCAGCCTTGGCCAACGCAAGCACAACGGCACCTGCGAACGCGCCCATGCCCACGTTGACTTTGAAGAAAATTACGGAAACAACCAATGCAGCAATCACTGCTGCTGTTAGAACATTTTTCCAATGAAATGGTTCCTGATCATCCGCTGCCTGTTCATAGACGCGACCGAATAATTTCAAGCCTCCGAACAGAAAGTATCCACCGAACGCGACCATGGCGTGCGCTGCCAAATTGTATAAATACGTTTCCCATTCGCGACCCGGCAATCCGTTTTTGGCCATCAGCCCACTGACAATCAGGCCTGTTGGCGCAAAGGGCGAAAGTGAACCGGCATTGGCACCATTGCCCACCATTATGGCCATAAGGAAGGCGGGGATCTTGGCGCGTCCAGCCACGCTCATCGCAATGGGCGCCAGTAATGCTGACGTCGCGATGTTGCCTGGTCCAATGGAGGCCAGCGCTGCGGCGACTAGAAAAAACAGGATCGGAATCAGGCCCGTATTGCCCTGGCAAATACGCACCGCGTGGTGGGCCAGCTTGTCCAAAGTTTGATTTTGTTGGGCCTGGGTGAATAGCAACGTCATGCCCGCAAGCGTGAGGAACAGTGTTGTGGGGAAGCCGGAAAGCACCGCATCCAGCTTCATGCCGCCCAAATAGACGCCGACAATCCAAGCCATCACAATGGCTAAGACGCCAACGTTTAACTTCGATACGCAACTAACAATCACAGCTAGGAAAAGTGCCGCCAGCGAAATTGCTGCTAAGTTCATGTGATGTCCTTCAGTAGAGAATTGAGCAGGACGGCGGGATGCACTGCGTTGCGATCACCGAAATCTTTTATCTGATGACGGCAGGAAAAACCGGGTGCCACTACTTCTGTGTTGGAGCTGCAATTGCGAAGGGCTGGCAATAAACGCTGCTCGGCAATTTGTCGCGATAGTTCAAACTTATCTTTGTCGTATCCAAACGAACCGGCCATGCCGCAGCACCCGGCCCCGGAATCAATTACGTTCGCTCCGGGGATGTGGCTCAACAGCGCCGTTGTGACACTCCCAAAAGCCATTGCTTTTTGATGACAATGGCTGTGCACCAGAATGTCTTGTGGCCCAGAACGGAGTGCAAGATGGGCACGGCCTGCGGTCACTTCGCGCAAAAGGTAATCTTCAAATAACAGGCAAGCATCGGCAACAACATCCGCTTGCTTGCGAAGGTCGCCACGCAACAGCCCAGGCACATCTTCCTTGATTGCGGAAAGGCAGCTTGGCTCACAGAAAATCAGCTTCTGACCACGTGATGCCGCTGGAAACAATTTCTGCGTATTTTGTTCAGCAAGAGAAGTGGCCTGCTTCAGCAGCCCTTGGGAAATCAGCGGGCGTCCGCAACATACATTAGGAGCAAGGGTCGCGGGTAGCCCTGCTGCAAATAGAACAGCCGCTGCGGCCACTCCAGTTTCCGGTTGAAAGTAGTTGGTGAAAGTATCTTTGAAGAGCAGCGGTCCACTGACGGCGGTTGCGGCTTTTGTACCCATCGCTGATTCCCAGGTGGTGCCAGCAAGTGGCGGCAGGCTGCGGTTTGGATGCACTCCGGCTAGACTCTTCATCCAATCCATAGATGCATTGGCAAGCCACGGAACCAGGCTGCCCCAGCGGGCGAGTTGATTCACGTTGCCAAGCAGTCGGGCTTGCAGTGGTGTGCCGTGCTGCCCATAATAGGCAGCCAGGAATTCGCTTTTGTATTTGGCCATGTCCACACCAACTGGACATTCCGCTTTGCAGGCACGGCACTCAAGGCAAAGCCCAAGAGTTTCCTTCACACCTTGCTGCGTCAACCCGGCATCGCCCAACTGGCCGACCATGGCCAAGCGCAGCACGTTGGCACGGCCACGCGTGGAATCAGCCTCTTCGTGAGTGGCCATGTAGGACGGGCACATGGTTCCGTCTAACTTCTTGCGACAGGCACCGAGGCCACTGCACATATCCACGGCACCGCCAAAGCCGCCGTACTCGGAATAATCGAAATAAGTTTGCGGATTGGGAGTCTGGTAACCTGCGCCGTAACGAAGGTTTTGCGTCAACGGCGGAGGGTCGACAATTTTGCCTGGGTTCAAAATACCTTGCGGATCAAAAGCATGCTTAATGTCGCGAAAGGCCTCGTATAGCACGTCGCCAAACATTTTCCTCAGAAACGGACTGCGCACCAGGCCATCGCCATGCTCGCCGGAAAGTGCTCCGCCGAATTCCAAAACAAGATCGACAACTTCATTGGCAATTGCCTCGAACTTGGCCACCCCTTCGGCTGTCTTCAAGTTCACAACGGGCCGCACGTGCAAGCAGCCAACTGAAGCATGAGCATAGATCCCAGCGGTAGTTCCATGACGTTGCACAATGGCCAGAAACCGTTCAATATAATCGCGCAGCTTTTCCGGGGGGACGGCGGTGTCCTCCACGAATGAAGCGCTTTTTGCTTCCAGCTTATTCGACATGGAAAGTCCCAGCGCCGCTTCGCGCAAGCCCCAAATGGCTGCCTGGCCTGCCACGGTGGTTGCCTGATGAAAGTGATAGCCATAGCTGTGCGAGCGAAGATCCGCTTCCAGCGCTTTCATTCGTGGTGGCAATTCTTCGGCTGTGTCAGCATAGAATTCCACACAGAGCAGCGACGCCGGGTCACCCTCAATGAAGGTTGCCCGCTTGACTTGCAGCGCAGGGGAATTTCTAGTGTTATCTAAGATGGCCTTGTCCATCACTTCCACAGCCGATGGTCCATGCTTCAAAATCAGCGGCGTGGCTTCCAGTGATTCGAGTAAGGAATGAAAATGAATGGCCACCACGGATTTGGCTTTGGGCAAGGGGACCAGATTCAGCTTGGCCTCCAATATCACCGCCAATGTACCCTCTGACCCAACAATCATTTTTGCCAGGTTGAAAGGCTTTTGGGGGTCGACAAACTCGTCCAGGTTATAGCCACCCACGCGACGCAACACTTTGGGGAAACGCGCATCAATTTCGTCTTTGTGCATCAGCGCAAGATCACGCACAGCCTTGTATACCAGGGCTTCCAGCGTGTTGTCTGCTGGTTCCGGGGCATTCGGCCCAAGCAACGCCACCGTTCCATCGGCAAAGGCAACTTCCAATTCCAGGACGTGATCAATGGTCTTGCCATACAGCACGGATCGCGCGCCACTGGAGTTATTGGCGATCATGCCGCCAATGCAAGCTCGGCTGGCAGTGGAAATATCTGGAGCGAATCGCAGGTTGTGCTGCTTCAACTGTGCGTTCAATTCATCCAGAACAATGCCGGGTTCCACGCGCGCCCAACGCTCTTCCGCATTCACTTCAAGAAGCTTATTGAAGTATTTTGAGGTGTCCAGTTGCAACCCTTCGCCTACTGCTTGCCCTGCTTGCGAAGTGCCGCCGGCGCGCATGGTTAAAGGGCATCGAAGCTCTGCGCAAATTTTAACTACGGTAATCACATCTGCCCGAGACCTAGCCACCAACACTCCCAGCGGCTTGATTTGGTAGACGCTGGCATCTGTGGAATAGAGCGCGCGGGAAACTTCATCGAAGCGCACCTCCCCTTGGAACGATTTCGCCAGGGCCACCTTTAACGCAGCAAGATCCACTTGAGAAGCGCGCGCCTGCTTCACCGGATAGCCAGTTTCTATTCCAACTAAACTCATGGAAGAGGCTCCAATAAGCCCTTGCGAAGCCTGTTTAGCCCTTCTTCAAGAACGCTACCGCTGGAAAAGGAAATGCGCAAAGTACCTTCACCCTGACTCCCATAAGCCGACCCGTGGACCACCACCACTCCATGCTTTTGGAGCAATCGTTGGCGAGTTTGATCGGAAGGTTCATTGAGCCCACGCGTATCGGCCATCACGAAAAAGCCGCCTTCTGGTGCGATGGGCTGCACGCCAGGAATTCCAGAAAGTCCCTGCATCACAACGGTTCTGCGTCGTGAGTATTCCCGCTGCATTTCGGCAACGCACTCTTGAGACCCTGACAGGGCGGCGGTTGAAGCATCCTGAACGAACATGGCTGGACCGCGGCCGGATTGCTGCAGCACCAAAAACATGGCATCAATAATGGGCTTGGGCGCGGCGCAATAGCCGGATCGCCAACCGGTCATGGCGTAGGTCTTCGACAGACTATTGACGATTACCGTGCGTGCCTTCAATTCCATTGAGAGCGATGCAGGGGAAACGTGGTGGCACCCATCGTAGGTGATGGCTTCGTAAATCTCATCACTGATCAGTGTCAGGTTGTGGCGCAACACAAAATCGCCGATGGCTGCCAGCTCCTTTGTGGTGAAAACTGTCCCCACCGGATTCCAGGGAGTGTTGAGTAGCAACACTTTGGTTGCGGGAGTGAGGGCCGCTTCAAGGGCTTCCACTGAAAGCGTGAATCGGCCATCGGCGAATTCTGAAGCGACGGGCCTAGGAACGGCCCCTGTCAGGCGAATAGGTGATTGATAGGCATCGTAAACGGGGTTGGGCAGCAGCACTTCATCACCAGGATCAACCAGCGCGGTGAGCGCGCAATACAGTCCCTGTGTGGCACCGGTTGTAACCAGCACTTCGGTTGCAGGGTTGTAGGATGTTTGATTGTTGCGCGAAAGTTTTGCCGCCACCGCTTCACGCAGTTTCATTTCACCGCGATTGTCAGGGTAGGTGGTGCGTCCCTTGGCCATTGCTTCAGAAGCTGCGGCAACAATATGCGGGGGCGTCGGAAAATCAGGCTCGCCGCGCATTAGAGAAACAATGCTGCGTCCTTGCGCTTGGAGTGCTTTCACTTCAGCAAGAACGGAATTGACGGCAGTGGGGCGTAGTGTGGAGACAATGCGGCTGGGCATGAGGGAATTGACTATTACATCAAACAGGACCACTGCTTTGCTGCCAATATTTGTAGAAGGGCAAGCCCAACAGCATGACTGAAATTCCAGCAAGTGTGGGAATGGGCGCTGTATAAAGCGTGTTGATCACAATCAGCGTGGTCACCGCAATGAACAGCAATGGCGTAACGGGATAGCCCGGAACACGAAATGCTGTTTCTGTTGTGGAGCGCTTGCGACGCAGAATGATCAATGCCCCGGCGGTTAAGCCATAGAACAACCACAGCGAAAAAATGGCCCAGTCCGTTAGCTTATCGTAAGAACCGGTGAGCGCCAGCACGGCGGACCATATGGCAA
>JAYWBH010000110.1:0-7468 GCA_043781815.1 Bryobacterales bacterium
CTGGCCAACCAGGTAAGTTATTGGCCCACGCCTTCACGTCTGGAATCGGCACTGATTTTCTATGCAGTGGCTCGCCACTTTCATCCGGGCACTTACAAGAAAGTGGTCAATCTTCGGTTCCCCAGCTACGTCCGATTGATCCTCAACAACGACTTTCCGCGGACACAGGTAACCACACAATTGCGGGCAGCGGGGGGGGTGCTCTATGGACCATTTCGAAATCGAGTTTCCGCTGAAGAGTTTGAACGCGCAGTGCTGGACCTGTTCCAGTTGCGGCGCTGTCAGGAAGATCTTCACCCCAGCCCGGAACATCCTGGTTGCATTTATGGAGAAATGAATCTTTGCCTGAGACCCTGTCAAACAGTGGTCGGTGTGGCCGAATATGCAACGGAGGCTGCCCGAATTGAGGACTTTCTTCGAACGGACGGGGCAAGTATGTTGGAAAGTTTGGAAGCCCAACGGGACCGTCTGAGTCAGGATATGGATTTTGAACAGGCCGCCCGGATTCACAAGCGTCTGGAAAAAGTGAAGGAAGTGGTGCGTCAGCGCGACCCGCTAGCATTCAGCTTAGAGCATCAGTTCGGTGTTGCCATTAATCGATCCCTTGAACCCAACGTGGTGCAACTTCGATTTCTATGGGAAGGTTGCTGGCGGGATCGAGTGGAATTTCGCTTGGAGCTAATCGAGGGGCGTCCGGTGTCCATGGATCGAAGATTGAGAGAGGTCGTGGAAGGGCTTTCCAAAGATCTATTTCCTTTGGCTGAAAAACAGGAACACTTGTCTTTGCTATGGCGCTGGTTTTATTCCAGCTTTCGCGATGGTGAATGGCTGTCGTTTGATCAGCCAAACACGGTGCCATACCGCAAACTGGTGAATGCCATTAATCGGGTTTTGAATCCTCAAGTGGACTCGATTCAAAGTCAATCGTAGCTTCGCTTGAAAACTTGCGATAGTCACTGAATTGAATCAGATTTCTAGTTTGCTTGTCTTTCATTACTACGTTTCCTTCAACCGTAACGGGCATCAGGAATTGTTGCCCGCCAACGTCGGCAAAAGCATATTCAACAATTGAAGACGTTGCCGAAATGGGCCAATCGGCAGGAATCCCAACTGCTTCCGCAGTGAAGCGCATCACTTGATAAGAACGCTGGTCAATGTAAATGAAACCTTGCATGGCGAAGACATCTTGGTAAGTTTTCAAAAGAGAGGACATGGTCACGGAGTACTTGGAACGATCCTTGTCGATTTTGTAAGAGTACACCTGAACAGCATTTCCGTTCAGCATTTCCAACCGCTCCCACTTAAAACGCGTTGCTGATTCCTGTTGAAATATTCTGCGCAATAGGCTTCCGAATTCGCCTCTGGATTTGTAGCCGCCTACCTTCTGAAACGCTTTGGTGGTGGGAGTATCGTTGATTGCCTGTAACTTATACTGCTCACCCTTTTCTGAAAAAGCTACAGACAGCGTTAGCTTGTCTTGAGCCTTCCAAGGATCTGCCGGTTTCCTTTTCATAAAGCGATTTATTGTTTCCGTGCAAATGAAATTGGGAAGCGTTGCAGTGTACTGCAACGCCAGTTCATTAGCCTTTTCCAGTACTGCCGCATCCTGCGCGGACAACGGGATTGTTAGAAGAATACAAAGAAAAAAGTTTCGCATTGGTTACTCTTTAATGGCGTAAATAGCCGCTTCGCTGCGCAGGTACATCACTCCATCAGACACCGCTGGAGTGGCTATAAACGATTGGTCGGGCATAGTATTCGTGGCCAGCACCTCAAACTTTTCACCCATCTTCACCACCACCACATCTTCATTTTCGGTGGCGATGTAAAGCTTGCCATTCACGCCGATGGGAGAGGATTTTAAGCTATACGGTTTGGAAAATCGTTGTTGATGATAATACGGCACGCCTGTCTTGGCGTCCAGACAACTGATCATTCCACTATCGGTGACGAAGTATAATCTCCCATTGTACAAAACGGGTGATGCTGTGTAAGATGTCCCGCGATTTTGAGTCCATAAGATGGCATCGGTTCCAGTCAGGTCACCAGTGCGACCCAGCTTAATGGCCATCAGATTAGGATCGCGAAACCCGCTCATCACATAAACAATGCCATCGCTAAAAACGGGAGCGGGGATCACATTCAAGCCCAGTCCTTTGCACTCCCAAATCACCTTACCAGTGGTTAAATCGTAGGAGCGCACTCTGTTTGATGCGGATACAACTACCTGCTTTTTACCTTCAAATTCCACCACCAACGGGGCAGCCCAACCACTGACTTCCTCCCGCTCTACCCGCCAAAGCTGTTTTCCGGTGGACTTGTCTAACGCCAATAAATTACTCTTACCGGCTTCCTGATCAAAGTTCAGCAGTAGCGTGTCGCCAGAAAGCACGGTTGCAGTTCCTTCTCCGAATTGCATGCGGGTCTTGGCTTCCTTAAAGTCATCGCGCTTCCAAATCAGCTTTCCGTTCAGGTCATAGCAATAGACCCCACGGGATCCGAACGAAGTCCATAACAATTTGCCATCGGTTACAGGGCTGTTCGATGCATAACTGCCGTACCGCGCATGGTACCCTTCGTGGGGTGTGGAAACTGCGGCAACTTGTTCCCAGATCACTTTCCCAGTGCGACGATCCAGAGCCGTTACAGTGAATTTATGTTCCACCCCAACTTCACTCTTGGACCTGCCAACAGCAACTGCATTGGTGAAAAACAGCTTGTCGCCCCACAAAACGGGGGATGAAAATCCTCGACCCGGAACATCAATTTTCCAGGCAACATTCTTCGTGCCGGTCCATTGAAGCGGAGCGGTGCCATGGGCCATGCCATTGTCCAGCGGGCCACGCCAGCGCGGCCAATCATCCACGGCGGCAATCATGGGAAGAACAGATAAGAGGCAGGCGAAAATAGTTTTCATTTGCGTTTGAAAGTGTATGTGGCGAAATCGAAATCGAACTCTTTGCGGTCGGGCTTGGGTTCCGCGGATTGTTTTGGCATCCATTGGGCCATGTCTCGTTTCAGTTCCGTATACTCACCCTTCAGGGCCAAATTGTGGAACTCGTTAGGGTCAGTTTTTCTATCATAGAGCTCCTCGCCGCCGTCATTGTAGCGGATGTAGCGCCATTTCTCTGTGATCACAGCATGGTTGCCTGGCAGGTACGTGGATACCGCAGGCTGCCGCTTTTCGCGCGGGTTTTTGAGCAAGGGAATCAGAGTCTTGCCTTCCAGTTCCGACTTCTTCGGCAAACCGCAAAGATCGACCAAGGTAGGGTAAAGGTCTAGCAGGCTGACCGGCTGGCGGCGGGTCACTCCGCGCGATTTCACTTGCGGCCCAGCAATGATCATGGGGACGTGCGTGGCCCGTTGCCACAACGTGGATTTATGCCAGTGCTCTTTTTCACCAAGATGCCAGCCGTTGTCTGAGAAAAACACAATGTTGGTGTTGCCAGCATGGGGACTGCTGTCCAGGGCATCTAACAGACGACCAATCATCGCGTCAGCAAACGAAATTGCAGCAAGGTAGGCGTGGACCCCTTCCTTCCATTTACCGGCCCGCACAATGGCTTCATGTTCATCGCGACGAAAGGCGGCGAACTCTTTGCCGACTTTGGGAAGGTCATCCAAATCGTTTTCAAGCAGTGGAGGCAGATGAACTTTTTCCGGAGGATACAAATCCCAATACTGTTTTGGAGAAAACATTGGGATGTGTGGGTGCCACAAGCCAACGGCCAGAAAGAACGGTTTGTCTAACTTGCGATTCAGAACGTTGATGCCGAAATCAATGGCCCGCTGATCTCCGTAAAGCTGTTCCTCTTTGGGCAAAGTTCCCCAATCGAACTCACTGGCAAAGTTAGGGATTCCATTGTATGGATAGGCCGCAGGAACCGGTTCACGTTTGTTCCAGGGGTACCAATCGGCACGGCGGTACCAGGGGTCGTCAAAAATTTGTAATTGGAATTCGTCCCACTGGTCCGGTGGGTTGTTGCCTGCAGTGTGATGAAACACCTTTCCGGCACCGGCTACAAAGTATCCGTTCTTCTTAAAATACTGAGGCAGAGTGACCGCCTGGGGCAGGGAAGCGCGCCAAAACTGATCGTTGTTATAGATGCCAGTGGTGGCAGGACCTTGCCCGGTCAACAGTGCTGTGCGCGAAGGATTACATAGCGGAGAAGCGCAATGGGCATCGGCAAACAGTGCTCCGCGCTTTGCCAAACGGTCGATATTCGGTGTCGAGACTCCGGGGTAACCGCCCAGGCAGCCCACCCAATCGTTCATGTCATCCACAGAAATTAACAACACGTTGGGACGTGCGGCAGCGGCATGGATTACAGGGTTGGAGAGCGTTGCCAAAGTGGCTGATAGGAATTGGCGTCGAGTCATGTTTTAACACTTTGCTAGTACCTCACAATGGTACCCAATAAACTTCTGGCCACGTTTAATAGGCAGGATGGATTACAAACTCTATTGCAATTGACCGATATGTAGTCCATAAATAGGAACGACCGTGTTGTCAGGCAGAGGTTCGATTTAAGAATTGGAGGTTGCTATGGATATCCTGGGGACCAGAAAATTTGTTGAGATCAGTGGGGAACGGATGTTGGAACTTCCGCCTTTGCTGGTTCATGCACACACGGCCATGAAGCGTATGGATCGCGTGGTGGGGATGGCTGAGAAGATGGTGGAAAACGACCTTCTGGTGTTTCCAGCCTTGCCTCCCGATGCGGCGATGGAATTAGAAATGGATCGTCATAGAATGGACCTTGCCATTCAACTTTCCGAACATTACCTGAACCTCAGATACAAGTGGCAATGGGGGCACGACGTTCTGGAATGGATCAGGCAATGTGAAACCACGTTTGAGACCAATCCCCAGTTGCGCCCATTGTTGCGGCCTGACCTGTGGCCCCATGCCGGACGTTCCAGCTTTGTACGATTACTGGAAGACAAAGCCATTTCCACCAGCGGCGTGGCCCTGGAAACTGCTGTAGGATTGCGACTATCGTTTCGACAATTGCCGCCGTTTTCCTGCTGCACAGACCAATTTCTTTTCTACTTGAATGAGAAAATATCGCAATCGGCTTACCAAGCTTGGAGCGCAATGGGGCCATCGGAAGCAGCTTCTTTACCTCCCGAACGATTCCATTTCGACGTAGTTACCATGTAAGCAGACGAATAACCCGGCATAGGAAAAAGGGCGCGGGCGTTTGACTTCTACGCATGCTGGTCAGTAGACTGAATGCTGAGCGGATGCTACTTGCTAGAGAACTGGTTACTTATTTATCGCGTCAATTAGTTACGCGCCTTGCCCCAAGGCTGATCGAGGTTTCTAACCCCGAAGCCGCAGCCGAGGTGATGAACACTTTGATCCTTGAAGAGTTGGAAGTCGAGGACAAGATGAATGACGAAGTGCGTGAGATCCTTAGCGAATACTCCGAGTATATGCGCAGGGAAGGCGTCTCCTATCAGGAGATGTTCAAGAAAATCAAAAACCAGATGATCAAGGAGCGCAAGATTGTGCGCGCCGCAGGTCGGGACACTGGCGATGCCATGAAGCTGTCTCGCGATAAGATCACCGACATCTCCCACAAGCTTCTGGAACGGTTTCGTAAATCTCGCGAGTTCCGGTTGAAGAAGGATCCCAATGAGATTCGTCTGGAGATTGTGAAGGGAATCACGGAACTGTTGGTGACTGAGGACAAAGTGGACAAAGCTTCCCGTCTGAAGGTACGCTCGCAGAAAAAGGACATCCCTGAAGGCAGTGAAGAGTTCGATATTCTTCAGAAACGCTACTATTCGGAAGAGATGCGTAAGCTGGGCGTCGATGTGGGCAGTCAGTCCACCTATTCTGCTTCGTCCTAGCCACAAACGAAAGAACCGCCTACCTTAAGCAAGCGGTTCCATTTAGAGCGTGGCGCTAACTACTTCTTGGGCAGCGGAATTACCGTTACCTTGTTCGCTTCAATTTTCACCATCTGACGGATCTCGCCGAACAAAGGTGAGGAGATGTACAATTCATAGTCGCCAGCGGGGATCAATATTCCCGTACCCATATTATTCAATTCGTCGACATAGCCGACATATTTCCCATTCAGGTAAATGGCGCCGACATCGCCAGAGGTGACGGAAATGAACGATTCCTTTTCACCGCCGCCCAACCGTAAACGGCCAAAGGGACCCTTCGGTTCTGGTAATTGCTTGGGGTGGTAGCTGATCTTGGTGGTCTTGCCGGGGGTGACGGTGATCTTCGCAGTGAATTCCTCATAACGGGGGTCGCGAAACGCAACATCGTGCGCACCTGATTCTATTGGATATTTTTCCGGCACAGTAAAGCGACTGGCCGGGCCGATGTACTTGCCATCGACAAAAATACCGGCATCGCCAGGTCTGCCACGTGCCTTAATAAAACCCTGATCTGCAGCAAACAATTGAGCCAGGGGGAGGGCCATCAACAACAGGGATCGAATACAAAGCTTCATAGTACTCAGTGTACTAGAACTCGCTCAACGGGTGGAATAAACCAAATAGGTGGAATTTTCGTACACTGGCACAACCCCAATCCGTTTGTGATTGCTCTTCAGAACCACATAGTCACAGGGTAACGACTGGTATTCAGTCAGCGACGTTTCCCCGTTGTAGGGTTTGGCCAAGGAAGCTTGCCAACGCCGCCACCATTCATCGGCCAGTTGTTTGTGGAAATTTACCTGGCCACCACTCTTCCAGTCCACATAAATTGCGCGAGCCGATTCGCCCCGAAAGACTCCGGGAAATAACGCCTGCCCGGCATCTGGGAAATGGAACACGCTGTCCGCCGGGGTGATGCGTGCCCAGGTATACAGCGCCGTAAGATCAGCACTGTATAACTTTGGATGGGTGGTAATTCCAAGTACGTTGGGAAGCGCCCAAAACGGCACAAGGACTGCGACAACCACCAGGACAATAGCGGCGGGACTCTTGCGTGGCACAAGCGTCGCAAGCAGCGCCAGAATCGCCAATCCTAAGACCAGCGCCATCTTCTTGGCCATCGGTTCGGTGGGAACCCAGGGTGTGAACATTTCCCAGGTTTGCGTTTGCACGGGGACGGAATAGGCCAGATAAAACCAGAACAGACTCAACAAATATCGACCCTTTTGAGCAGCGCGAATGCCCATTGCAATGCTTCCCAATATGGCCCAGGAGATGACGAACACCAACGCCCTTCCGAATTGGAGTTGTGGACCCAATGCCCACTTCCCCCATTCCAGGACGACGTAGGAAATGCCCAGCCCCAACGCCCCCAACACCGTCAACCCGCCGTGGAACCAGTTAAGGGCTCGCGGCGCAAGCACGCCCAACCCTCGGGCCGACAAGAGTGCGGCAACGAATAACAATAAATGTTTTTTCCACAACGATGCAAACCACATGCCGATCCAGTTATAGGAAGCTCTCATTCGCTGAAGACTTTCCAGGCTGGGATCAAGCAGCAGGAACA
>JAYWBH010000111.1:0-2405 GCA_043781815.1 Bryobacterales bacterium
TTTTCAGAAGTAACTGTGGTGCTGGATCACATGGGTCGGGTAGGCATGGGCACCCCAGCGGACCTTGCCAGCGTGATGGCTTTGGCCAAGTTTCCGAAAGTTTACTTTAAATATTCCGGCTGGACTTACTTCACAAATATGCCAGTGGAACCGGTAGTGAAACAGGCTCATCAGGAGTTTGGTGCCGACCGTATTCTGTGGGGTGGTTTGGGGATGAATACCAAAGAGCATCAGGTAGCGCTGCAATTGTTCGACAAGCATTGGGCCTTTGCCAGTGAAAGTGACCGTGCCAAAGTTCGCGGCCAAAACGCTGCCCGTCTATTCCAATTCTAAGGGCATCCCCCAAACAAGGGATGCAAATCATCCCTCAAATTCGGGTCTCTGGCTCTCCGGACATCCTGCTTAATGGAACATCTGGGGCCGCCTTTCTGATCGCTGGCAATAAGATCAACTATCGTCCTTTGGACGAAACAATCGATGCCCAGCTTCAGGACCCAGAACTCCCTTAGACACGCGCCGGGAAAAGCACCGTCTCCAGGTTTCCGATGAGCTTCTGGCGATTCTCAGACGAGAGTCGGTCAAGGTTCTGTCGCCGCCATTGAACAGCGGGCAAGTTGCTTGCGGCAAGGATTCCGAGAAGTACCCAGTCGGGTTTGCCACGTTTGAACGAAAGCAGGAACCGGCGATGCGATTCCGGCATGGCATCCACCATGGCGGCAATCAAATCCTCCCGTGTGGCTTCCAGTTCTTCAACGCACATAGGCGACTTGGTCATGCCCTCAAGCCCTCTGACGAATTCGGCCTCAAGAGGTTTTCTCTGCGGGGCGAGGACCTCGGCCATTGGTCGATTATGGCTGATGAGGTAGACGATGAACGCCCGTCGCAAATCGTCGCTGATTCCTTCGTTTGTGAGTAGATCACGAACGTCGAAGAAATCGCGAGGATGTTGCCGGTCCAGCGCGGCCACTATCTTTCCGGCATAGAGATCTGCAAACGACACGACCCGGATTTCTGCAAAACCGAAGGCTTCTTCGACCCCTGGCGACACTGCCTGAAGCACCGGATCAAACACGCAGCCGCGCAGTACCGGCGTGACCTCGATTTTCACTTGCGCATTCTCATAACGAATGAGTAACTTCGTGATGATGTTCTCCGGCTGTACAGTGGAAGGCACGATTTGCGCGTCGCGCATTGCGGCCCTAATGCGATTGGCGATGCGCCGCATGGCCGCGTCGATAGCCGCCAGCGATTCTTCTCTGAGCGTGACCGGTAGATACGTCAGGTCGATATCGACCGACAGACGCGGCATGTCGCGAACAAACAGATTGATCGCAGTGCCGCCTTTGAGTGCAAAGCAGTCCTCCGCTGCCACGTGCGGCAGCACCCGCAGAAGCAATGTGACCTGTCGTTGGTAGGTTTCACTCAGCGGCATCCAGGTCCTCCGGGACGGTTATAAGATACTTGGTGTCGAGCTTGCCGCCGCGAACCAGCAGGCGTTTGCCTTTACCGAGATCCACGGTGCTTCTGTTGATGCGCTTCAGCCACGCGTGCTTATGCCGATCGGCGAAATAGAAGAACAGACGCTTGACCTTGACGTTTTTGCAACGACCCAGGAGATTCTCAACTCGGCGCGGGCTTAGATTGCCGAGCCCCTCAAACAGCTTGTCTACTTGATGAAAACTCTCCCTGTCAGGTAGTTCATCGAGAAGTTCTAGGATCGCCCGTTCAGACGACGACAGGTAGAGTTGCCATCCCCACTGTCCCCAGGGCTGCGTGACAAAGTCTTTCGATTCGGTCCTCACACCGAATGCAGAGGACTTCACTGGGGATGCGGTCGGGAAAAGTTTTTCGCTGTTGTGATAAACGAAGCGATCATCGAGGGGCAACTTGTAAAGCCATGCGGGCGCGTGTTCGGGTCCATAAAGATGAATTTCATGGGTGTCGCGGGTTAGGTAATGGGTGAAACCTTGAAGATCGAGCGCAGTGCGCCCCCCGACGACGAGTCGTTCACCCAGAAGAGTTTGAAGAGAAATAACGGCCTGCTGCCAACTGATCGATCCGCGAGGACGCTGATACACTTGCCTTGTCGGTTGCTCAAGCCATCCGGCTGTGATGTACTGACGGCGGAGGGATGTCGAGTAGCCCTTTTCGGTAAGCCAGGAAGCATCCACGAGAAGTCCTTCGGGCAGAAGGCGCTCCAGACGGTTTAACTTTCTCTCTACTTGCTTAGCCACACTGAGCAAAATATCAGTTTCTTAAACCACAGTCAAGGTTCAAATTGTGGGATGGGCATCCCCCAAACAAGGGATGCAAACCATCCCTCAAATTCGTACCAACGAAGGTACAACTAACAGCCGATAGATTGGTTAGCAGATATAGGAGACTTTAACCAATATGAAAATCAT
>JAYWBH010000112.1:0-7459 GCA_043781815.1 Bryobacterales bacterium
CAGGTTTTCCATGCCTTCAACCGGCTTACTTTGAAAATGAAACTCGAATCGATCCGAGGGCCTTTGCTCACCTTGCGGTGGGCCAGGCTTTTGTTCGGGAAGAACGCTGCGCAGCGGTTTTCTCTTCCTGCGATGATTTGAGCAGATGGAAAAAATATGGGCGACCATCGCATTTTTCAAATGGTTAATATTGGGGGAAATATAGTTTGCAGATGCCTGGTGAACGCTGGTTTACGCAGCTTAGATGTCTCAATTTGGGCAGTTCATCGCTTCAGTCAACTTTGTGGCCATGGGACACGTGTGTTGCGCGACCACACCTAACCCTATGGTGAGAACAAAGACAATCAGAAACGGAACGATGGTTCCTTTTAAGATACTGACGGCCCATCCCCCTGCTTCCAACTGATTAGAAGCTCGTTTGAGCGTGGAAGCCATCACCACTTGAAGGGCAACTTCGGGAAGCATTTCCGGTGCAATGTAAATCAAGTAGGCGCCTGCACCGAATATGACTGCAAGCAGTATGCCGAGAACGATAAGAATCCAGCCACCTTCGTCGAAGTCAAAGCTCCAGCTACTACCGCCTGAGGAGGATGTATGGCCGACGCCGGAATCAATGGTACTTCCATTGCTGAAGCCCATGTCGTCCAAGTCCACATCGACATCGGCGTCGCTTTGAGAAGAGTCATTGTAGGTGACATAAGCAACCCAGATTCGCACTAGGCCAAGGAAAACCAGATAGGCAACAAGCGCGGCGATGGGGTAACGAATGGGAAGTGAATGGACGCCCAGGTTCAGCAACATTTTACTGCACAAGACTGCTGAAGCCATCACTGCAGCAAGGATCAGCGACATGTGAAAGCGGATTAGGAACTTCTTGGCGATTTGTTCTCGGAAGCTTTTGACACGAGGTCGTTCCACTGGATTGGGCATGGTTGATGGCAGCTCTTATTATGTCTCGGATTTCGGGGTGAGATATAGGGTGAATTTCAGGCGTTCTGATTTAGATTTTCTACCAACCCGTTGAGTAAATAACATCGGTGCGATTTGTGTCGATGGCAACCCTTGGATAGATTGAATCAAAACCGTTATTGAACCTTTGATATAGAATCAAGGTATTGAGCGAATTCAAATCTATCGAGTGGCTCGGTGATAGCCGTGAGCGTTTGAGGGAGTGTCCAAAGATGACTCGACATCAAGCAGGCATCGAATTGAAGTTGATGCAAGATGGGCATCAACCAAGCGATTGGAAGTCGATGACAGGGGTAGGATCAGGCGTGATGGAAATTCGCATCAAAGCGGGCAATGAGTACCGAATTTTTACGGTTGCGAAGTTCGAGGAAGCAATTTACGTTCTTCATGTTTTTGTCAAGAAATCCAAAAAACCCCCTCAAGCGCATATCGACATTGCGAAGAAGCGGTACAACGAATTAAAGGAGAGGCGACGGTAAAATGCGCATAACTAAAGGTCACGAAAATGTCTTTATTGACTGTGGGTTTCCCCCAGCCGAAGCGGAGAATCTTCGCCTTCGAGCCGACATGATGATTGCCTTGCGCAGCCACATTAAGGATGCGGGATTGACCAAGCCCAAAGCTGCCGCCTTGATGGGTGTGACACAGGCTCAGATAGCAGATTTGATGAAAGTTCAGATGGAAAGCTTTTCTGCCGACACGTTGATTGAGATGCTAGCATCTGCGGGCCTTCGGCTTGAACTACGGATTAAGCCTCCAAGGAAGAGCCGGAAGGCCGCTTAGCTGCCAAGGAAGCGTGACGTCTCCTCGTGTTTTGAATGGGAGAATCGCGGGGCAGAGCCGGTTCGTGGCGGCGGTCACTGATGTGCCCATCTGCCTCCAAAACACTTAACCGCGAATTTAGTTAAGTGTCCAGAAGCGAAGGACCAGTATGATGTAAACGCTGAGCATGGCGATTCAGGCTACACAAATAAACGGGTGAAGGAAATTATTCCACAGTTAGCAGATCTGATGGCCAAGACGATACTAATCACTCAACCACAGTTGGATTACCAAACTCAGTACAGTGGATTCAAGGATATTATTTTGACTAGATGGACGAACGGCAGTCTGGAAGATAATGAAATACGAAACGTCTTTTTATTGGACGGCTTCTCACCTCATCGGATGGTAGAGGATCTTGAAACGTCCCAAGTGCCTTCAGTTGCAGCGACGTACGGCGACATGTCCGCAGACAATAATGGGCGGAAACTAATGGACCAGCACAAACAGCTGTTCGAAGTAGGGCCGAAATGGTTCAAGACCAGCCCGGTCGGTGCTCCAACCACCTTGCTTAAATAGCAGCCGAATCCGTAAAAGCATCATAATAGAAGGATGGGCGCACAACTCGCTAGCAAACTGACAGTCGAAGAATACTTTGCCATGGATGACGCATCGGAGCGGCCCCTGGAATACCACAACGGGGAACTCTTTCCCATGGTTGCGGCAACTCCACAACACTCGGTCATTCTCGTCAATGTCTCCCACTGTCTGGCGACGCGTTTGAAAGGAGGCCCTTGCTTCGCAGCCGGTGCTCCTCGTGTGCAGACCACTGCCAGCAATTACGTTTACCCCGACATTGCTGTGATTTGTGGCGGCTTTCAATACAGCGCAGAATCAGCGAATGCGATAACGAACCCAACAGTGATCGTCGAAATTTTATCGCCTACAACCGCAGATTTCGATCACGGCGGGAAATTCGCACTGTATTCGCGCCTGCCTTCGTTTACTGAGTATGTCTTGATCGCGCAAGACCAAGCGATGATTGAAGTGTTCTACAAAGAATCAGAGGTTCAGTGGATCCTGCGGAAATATGAGGGAATGAATTCGATTATCAAGCTTAGATCTTTGGAAATTGAAATTCCGGCCGCAGAAATTTATACGGGAATTGAATTTTAGGAGTTTTGACGGGAGCCTCACTTCCAATACGGTTACTCTATTCATCTGCGTTCCTCTGCGTCATCTGCGGACAAATTTGTCCCCCCTCCCACCAATCCCCTACAATAAAGACATCCCTATAATGCTCCGCTACGAAACTGCGGGAGAATCGCATGGCGAATGTCTGGTGGCTACAGTCACTGGCTTGCCCGCTGGTGTGCCCATCTCCCTTCAAAAAATCAACCGTGAACTGTGGCGACGTCAGCAAGGCTTTGGCCGCGGTGGTCGTATGAAGATTGAAACCGATCAAGCCCAACTCGTCGCAGGCGTGCGCCATTCGCAAACTATCGGTTCCCCCATCGCCATCATCGTCCAGAATAAAGACTGGAAAAACTGGACCGAGATTCTGCCTGTGGAAGACTACACTGGCTCCGATGCCAACACCAAACCGGTCACCCGTCCGCGACCCGGTCATGCTGATTTGGCTGGTGGCATTAAGTACAACTATCGCGACGCCCGCTATATTCTGGAACGCGCCTCGGCCCGTGAAACCACCATGCGCGTAGCCGTCGGTGCAATCGCCAAAGCGTTCCTTGCTGAGTTTGGAATTGAGGTGCTGAGCCACGTGATCGCCGTAGGGACGGAGCGTCTTGGCCGCAACGCCACTTGGGACGAACTGGTTGCGCTGAGTTTGAAAGATGAAGTGATGCTTGGTTGCGTTTGCCCCGACGCTGAGGCTCGCATGAAGGTAGTTGTGGACGAAGCCTATCGCACTGGCGATACTGTGGGCGGCGTGTTTGAAGTGGTCGCCCGCGGCCTTCCCATCGGACTGGGTTCGCACATTGCCTGGGACACGCGACTTGATGGGCGGCTGGCGCAAGCCATCGTTTCCATGCAGGCCGTGAAAGGTGTGGAAGTCGGATTCGCACAGGAAGGTTCGGAAGCGTTCGGATCGAAAGTGCAAGACACCATCCACTACAACAAGGAAAATCGCGAGTTCTTCCGTGGTGCCAATCGTGCGGGTGGTCTGGAAGGTGGCATCACTAACGGGCAGGATATTTTGGTTCGCGGTCTGCTGAAACCTATCTCAACGTTGCGTCGTCCTCTGGAAAGTGTCGATCTGGAAACGCGTGATCCTGAAAAGGCGGCCTATGAACGCAGTGACATTTGCGTTGCCCCAGCGGCTGGTGTGATTGGGGAAGCGATGGTGGCCATCGTGTTGGCTCAAGCGATGCTGGAAAAATTTGGCGGCGATTCGCTGGGTGAAACGCGACGGAACTATGATGGATATCAGCAACAAGTGAAGGCTTACTGATGAAATTGCAGATCACCAAATATGGGCATCCGGTGCTTGAAACGGTGGCTGAGGCCATCACGGATTTCGGTCCTGCACTCCACAAGCTGGTGGATGATATGTTCGAAACTATGTACTCCGCCAAAGGCGTTGGGTTGGCCGCGCCGCAGGTGAATGTTTCGCGCAGACTCACTGTGATTGACGTCTCTTCGGGTACCAGACCGGAAGACAGGTTGGTGCTGATCAATCCGAAAATCATTCGGCTGGATGGTTCGCAAGTTGGCGAAGAGGGTTGCCTTTCCATCCCAGGTTTTCGTGAAGATGTGAAGCGTGCTTTAACCGCCACTGTTCGCGCGCAGAATGCCAAGGGCGAGCATTTTGAAATTACTGGCGAAGAGTTATTGGCACGGGCCATGCAGCATGAAATCGACCATTTGAATGGCATTTTGTTCATTCAGCATCTCAGTTTGTTGAAGCGCGACCTGATTAAACGCAAAGTCAAGAAACTACAAAAGGCGGGCGAGTGGACCTAGTATTTCTGGGCACTCCACCATTTGCAGTCCCCACGCTGGAAGCTCTGATTGCTGCCGGACATCATATAAAAGCCGTCTACACACAGCCGGATCGACCTAGCGGACGGGGTCAAGAAGTGACGCAATCGGCAGTGAAGAAAGCCGCCCTGGCCCACAATCTGCCTGTGTTGCAGCCTGAGCGGGTCCGCTTGCCTGAAGAAATTGCCAAGCTAGCTGAGTTCCGGGTTCCGGTGATGGTTGTGGTTGGTTACGGGCAAATCCTGCCACAAGCAGTGATTGATTTAGCACCGCTTGGAATCATTAATGTTCACGGGTCGTTATTGCCGAAATATCGAGGGGCGGCCCCTATTCAATGGGCCATCGCGAATGGGGAATCGCATACCGGAGTCACTACCATGCGCATTAATGCGGGCATGGACACGG
The DNA here is from genome assembly GCA_043781815.1 of Bryobacterales bacterium. GTDB lineage: Bacteria > Acidobacteriota > Terriglobia > Bryobacterales > Bryobacteraceae > JANXSF01. Next base: position 5,137 of record JAYWBH010000112.1, read on the forward strand.
GCGATATGTTGCTGAAGGCGGAGATGGAAATTCTGCTGGATGATACTTCGACAACTCTGGCCGGTAGGCTCTCATTGCTTGGTGCCGAACTCCTGATTGAGACGTTAAAGGGTTTGGAGAAGGGCACAATCGCACCCATTCCTCAGGATCATTCTGAAGTAACGTATGCGGCAATTCTGAAGAAGGAAGATGGCCGCATTGATTTTTCGCGGACCGCTGCGGAGATAGCCAATCGTCTACGGGGCTTCACTCCGTGGCCTGGCACCTATACGACTTTTCGTGGGACTCAGTGGAAAATTCTGTCGGCGCGACCAGCGGTAGATACAGTCGTCGGCAGTGCTGGAGAAATTCGTCCAATCGGGAAAAGGGTATTTCTAATCTGTGGAAATGATACCTTGTTGGAAGTAATTGAGCTACAACAGGATGGCCGGAAGCGGATCACCGCAGAAGCTTTCTTGAATGGGCAACGCCCAGTCGGTGGTGAAACGTTTGGCAGTGAATAGCAGTTGCAAAGGCAAATAAAACCATGGCAGCCGGTACACTTATAGCGTTGGAAAAATATCTTGCCACTTGCTACCACCCTGATTGTGAATACGTTCACGGTGAGTTAGTGGAACGCAGAGTTGGCAACTATACACACAGCAGGCTTCAGGCACTGCTTACAATGTTTTTTGGAACATTGGAAGACACGCTTCACATAAGAGTACTTCTAGAACAGCGCATTCGTGTTCTGAGCTCTGATAGTGAAAAACGATATCGCATTCCAGATGTATGTGTTGTGCGCACGCCCTTTGAACACGAAGAAGTGTTTACCCGCCCGCCTTACCTTGCGATTGAAGTCCTTTCGCCGGATGACCGGACCGCAGACACATTACTCAAAGCTTCAGACTACTCCCGCTTCGGCATCCAGCACATCTGGATTGTGGACCCCGTAGAGCAAAAATTATTTATGGCCGATGGGTGTGGCATTCGGGAAATTGAAGACTTGGTTGGCCAGCTACCGGAAATCAGTTTGAGTGTCGATTTCAATATCTTGTTTACCAAGTTACGCCAGCAATAGCTTCGCGGAACATGATTTTCAATTGAGTGTCAGCAGAGTACCAAGCAAACAACAAACGGTTCTTGTTATCCTGCGGAGTAAACACTTTTTTGGAAGTGACTGAGTTACACCAGGAAGGGCGTAAGCGCATTGCTGCCGATGCCTTCTGGAACGGCCAGCACCCAACTGATCACGAAAAATTTGGAGGCTAGTTTGTTCCCTCTGCCCATAGGCTATCGCTATGCAGCCGCCCACGCAGGCATCCGCAAGGATAAGCGTAATGACCTTGCTTTGATTGTTTCCGACGCCACTGCATCCGCTGCTGGAGTGTTCACCAAGAACCTTGTTCAAGCTGCGCCGGTTCTGCTATCGAAGGCCAATTTGAAGGCGTCCCGTGGAAAGGCCAGTGTCATTGTGGTGAATGCCGGAAATGCAAATTGCGCGACGCGCACCGGGGCCAAGGTTGCGCTGGATACCTGTAAAGCTGTCGCGAAAGCGCTGCGTATTCCTGTGGAACATGTACTGCCTGCGTCCACTGGTGTGATCGGTGTCGAAATGGATGGTTCGAAACTTACCAGCGCAATGCCCTCGCTGGTGTCGTCCTTGGGTGGTGATTTTGAATCGGTGGCCAAAGCGATTCTTACTACTGACCTGGTTCCCAAGCGGGCCGCCGCGCGCCTGGCAACTAAGGGCGGAACCGTCACCCTTTCCGGCATGACGAAAGGTTCCGGCATGATTCATCCGATGATGGCCACCACCCTGGGCTTCGTGATGACCGATGCTCACCTATCGCCCACTGACTTGAAACCTATGTTGCAGAGAGCGACGGCACGAAGTTTTAATCGTTTGTCAGTGGATGGGGACATGTCCACCAACGACACCATTTTTCTGCTAGCCAACGGTGCTTCGGGCTCAGCTTTAACGGTTAAAGAAAAGCTGTTGTTTGAAGAAGCGCTAACGCATCTTCTGGAAGATCTGGCGATTCAAATTGCCCGCGACGGTGAAGGGGCCACTAAGTTAGTCACCATTGATGTAGCTGGGACTCGCACCGAAGCCGATGCCGAAACCATTGCTCGAGCCATAGCAAATTCGCCGCTTGTAAAAACTGCTACTTATGGGAACGACGCGAATTGGGGTCGTATTCTTGCTGCCGCAGGCTATGCTGGTGTGAAGTTTGATCCAGCTCACGTTGAAATTGACATGCAAGGGGTCACGGTTTGTCGTGGTGGTTTGGCGGCTAAGTTTAATGAAGAGGAATTGAAGTATTTGCTGAACACGCCTGAC
>JAYWBH010000113.1:0-2397 GCA_043781815.1 Bryobacterales bacterium
GCAGCGTCTTTCCGTGGGCGAAAGTGGTGTGTGGAGGCTTGATGAGCTTGCAGTTTCGAGAGAAGTATTTCCTTCTCTTTTTAATCGGGGCTTCGGCCAGCTATTGGGGCTGCGCGAAACCTGCGGGATCGGCTACTGGACCTGGTTCAGGAAAGAAGGGCGGCGGCGACGCACCCGTCACCTTGACCAAAGTGTCGTTGAAGGACGTCCCGTTAGAAGTCCAGGTGATTGGAAACGTGGAAGCGCTTTCAACCATTACGGTGAAGGCTCAAGTTGGGGGGGAACTAACCAAGGTTAGTTTCAACGAAGGCGATTACGTGAAAAGGGGCGACAAATTGTTTTCCATTGATCGCCGCCCTACCGAAGGAATGCTGAAACAAGCGGAAGCCAATTTATTGAAAGATGTGGCCATGCAAGGGCAGGCGGAAGCCAATCTGGCCCGGGAGTTGGCGCAGGAAAAGTACGTGCGCAGCCAGGCAGACCGCTACGCAAATCTTTTCAAGGAAGGATTGGCATCTAAGGATCAGGCGGAATTGTTTCGGACAAATGCCGATGTGATTGGTTCGTCCATCAGTGCTGACCGTGCGGCCATCGCCAGCGCCCAGGCTTCGGTGGAAGCGGGCAAGGCAACAGTTCAAAATGCGAAGACCCAGTTGAACTACACGGAAATTTATTCACCCATTGACGGTCGTACAGGCAATGTCACTGTCAAACAAGGCAATGTGATTTCCGCGACCACTCCAGAGTTAGTGACCATCAATCAAGTGCAACCGATTTACGTAACTTTTTCCGTTCCCGAAGATACCTTGGGTGATGTGAAACGTTACATGGCGCAGGGCAAGTTGCAAGTGGTGGCAGCGCCTCAGGACGATACGGCCACGCCACAGACCGGGGTGCTGACTTTCGTGGACAATTCCGTTGATCCCACCACTGGAACCATTAAGTTGAAGGGCACCTTCACCAACGCCGACCGCAAACTGTGGCCTGGGCAATTTGTTCGTGTCACTTTGCGGTTGACCACCATGCGGAACTCGCTGGTTGTTCCCAATCAAGCGGTGCAGACCGGCCAGGAAGGGCTTTACGTTTACGTTGTAAAAGCAGACCGCTCGGCAGAAATGCGTCCTGTGAAAACGGGGGCTCGTGTGGGTGAGAATCTGGTGATCCTCAGCGGGTTGGAAGCGGGCGAAACAGTTGTGCTTGACGGCCAATTGCGGATTGCTCCGGGCATGAAAGTGCAGGAGCGTACCAAGGGCGGCAAGAAGAAGGGTGGTGGCGAAGAAAAAGGGAAGGAAGTGACACCATGAACTTTTCGGCAACGTTCATTCATAGACCAATTGCAACCAGCTTGTTGATGGTGGCAATTGCTTTGTTTGGAGTGTTGGCATACAACGCGTTGCCTGTTGCGGACATGCCTAACGTAGATTTTCCAACGCTGGTGGTTTCGGCCAGCCTGCCTGGGGCGAATCCGGAAACTATGGCTTCTTCGGTGGCTACGCCGTTGGAACGGCAATTCACCACAATAGCCGGGTTGGATTCCATGACCTCAGTCAGTTCCATGGGTGGAGCGCAAATCACCCTTCAGTTTGACTTGACGCGGGAGTTGGACGGCGCTTCAGTTGATGTGCAAACCGCCATCAGCGCAGCCATGCCTTTGCTGCCTGCGGGGATGCCCAGTCCGCCATCGTTTCGTAAGAATAACCCGTCTGATGGTCCAGTCATTTTCATGGGCGTAACCAGCCCTACACTGCCCATGTATAAACTCAGCGAGTACGCTGAGACGATGATTGCGCAGCGTATTTCCGCTGTGCCAGGTGTGGCCCAAGTGATGGTGATGAGCTCCCAGAAGTACGCCGTGCACATTCAATTGGATCCCAACAAATTGGCCGCACGGAAGATCGGCATTAACGAAGTGGACCAATCGATTCGCGATTGGAACGTCAACATGCCCACCGGCGCTTTATACGGTCCCAACAAAGCTTATAGCATTCAGGCAGACGGCCAGTTGATGAACGCCGAAGGCTATCGGCAAGCAGTGGTCAGCTATCGCAACGGCGCACCGGTACGCTTGAAGGATCTGGGGACTATCATTGACGGCGTAGAGGACGATAAAACTTCTTCGTGGTCCTATGGCAAGGAAATGCCAGAGACGCGCGGCATCAATTTGATGGTGATGCGTCAACCGAACAGCAACACCATTGAAGTGATCGACAGAGTTAAGGAACTGATGCCGATGTTCAAGGCTCAACTGCCGCCGTCGGCGGAGTTGTTCATCCGTGGAGATCGTTCCAAAAACATTCGCGAAGCGTTTCACGATATTAAGCTAACCATGGGCTTAACCGCCTTGCTGGTTATTATGGTGATCTTCCTTTTCCTGCGGAATTTCTCGGCAACCCTCAT
>JAYWBH010000114.1:0-7441 GCA_043781815.1 Bryobacterales bacterium
GGCATCCGCGTCGTAAAAGCCTTCGCTCAAGAACATCGCGAAGTGGAGCGATTCCAAAAAGCCAATGACCGTTTGTTGGCGGTCAACGATAAAATCAACCGCGTATGGGCTTTCTTTGTGGCGGTGTTGGCGCTGCTCACTGACATTGGCGTGTTGATGATCTGGGTGTTTGGCGTCTGGCGAATTTATGAAAACTCCATCACGGTGGGCGTACTCACCGCATTCATCGCCTACATCAGCCGCTTCTATTCCAAGCTGGATGCCCTAAGTCACATGCTTTCGGCGACAGAACGTGCCGCCACCAGTGCGCAACGCGTGTTCGGAATTTTGGATCGCGTTCCGAAAGTCAGCGAGCCTGAGCATCCACAAAAGCCCGCCAAAGTGGAGGGTCTGATTGAAATCAAAAACATCAGTTTCCGCTACGGTACGCGTCCGATTCTACGGGGAATTAGCCTGACTATCAACCCTGGTGAGATGATCGGCTTAGTGGGCCCCAGCGGTTCCGGCAAATCGACATTCATCAATATGGTCAGCCGCTTCTACGACGTTACGGAAGGGTCCATCATTGTAGACGGCGTGGATGTGCGCAATTACGCCATTGGCGAATATCGGCGGAACATCGGCCTGGTGTTACAGGAACCGTTTCTGTTCTACGGCACCATTGCGGAAAACATTACATACGGTCGGCCCGATGCCACCCACGAACAGATTGTAGCCGCCGCCCGCGCCGCCCGCGCTCACGATTTTATTCTGCGTCTTCCCAACGCTTATGATTCCATTGTTGGCGAACGTGGTCAGTTGCTTTCCGGCGGGGAACGTCAACGAATCAGCATCGCCCGCGCACTTTTGATTGATCCCCGGATTTTGATTCTTGACGAAGCGACATCCAGCGTGGATACCGAAACTGAACGCGAGATTCAATTGGCGCTGGATAACTTGATTAAAGGCCGCACCACCATTGCCATTGCCCATCGCCTGAGTACACTGCAAAATGCCGATCGCATTGTGGTGCTGGAACGCGGCAAAATTACGGAAGTGGGACCGCATCAAAAACTGTTAGAGCTAGGCGGCACTTACTCGCGCCTATATAATGCTCAGTTACAGAATTCTACCGAAGAAGAAGTGGGTGCGGCATGATCAACTTCAAACTGGATCGGGATAACTTTGGCCAACTGGTATTTATTGACGCTGAAAGTAAGCGCTTCGCTGGGGTGGATGTGTTACGCGCGTTCCCACTCACGGAACCAACCAAGAGCATTTCAATTGTAGATAACGAAGGCCGCGAGATTCTGTTCATCGTCTCACTCCATGACGTACTGCAACCGGAACGTAGGTTGCTGGAAGAAGAGCTGGCCCATCGCGAATTCTTTCCCGTAATCTTGCGCGTTATCAACAAACCATCGGATTCCGAGCCGGCCGATTGGCAAGTGGAAACAGACCGTGGCATAACTACGTTTCAACTGGAAAACGCGGACCACGTGCATCGCCTGCGCGGCAATCATTTTACGATTCAGGATTCGTTAGGAATTCGTTACCGCATTCCCGATGTGGCTAAGCTGGATATTCATAGCCGCAATGTTATGGAACGGTTTCTGTAAGTACATAGGGAACCACCACAAAGGAATGTACGGCAGGTGGAAAATCCTTGGTGTTGCGCGTGGCAAATTGAAGATCTTCACTCAACGCCACAGCCGCTTGAATGGCGTCGGGCAATTTCCAACGATGCAATCGTCGCAATTCCGCCGCGAAATCAGCGATTTTTGTGTCAATGGAAATCACTGGAAACTGGTCCAGAAACCGCATCGCCACATCCCGCCCACTTACGTCGAACCCAGCCAAAACCTCCGCACGGGTGATGGCGGAGGTCATGCACTGCTTCCAAACTTCAGTGAGATAGCGCCTGGCGGCAGGCTTGGCGTTGAAATGATCAATCAGAATCACAGAATCGAGCAGAATCAACGCTCCCACTCTCCCCGGATGTCCTGTTGATATTGCAGGCCGTCGCCATGCTTCCAGATGCCTGCCGTTTGGTCAAGAAGTGCTTTGAAATGAGATTCTTCCCGCTTTCGCATTTCTCCAATGGCTTTGCGAATCAGTTCCGCCATGGATTGCTTGGATTGACGAGACTTCTGTTCCAGCCAGATTTTGTCATCTGTTTCGATTGTGATGATTGTTCTGCTCACAAATTCATGATATCACAATTTCCAAGGATAGCAAGTTGATTTTCAAACCGAAGCTTGTAAGGTAGCTTGCACATAGCCAACTCTGCAAGCAATGGGGTCGCGCTTTGGCTATTCGGTGTTTGATCCAAAAGCCCCCTTAACGTTCTTAACACAAGCTTTTCCATCATTTTACAGAGATCGGCACCGTTAACAATTCTTTACCCATACACTAGGCGGTTGGGTAACCTTGACTTTGGCGGAAGCACCTTCCCCTCTGTCTGGAATATATCTAATTTTAAGGAGCAACGTATGCGAACCAAAACAATTTTGATGGGTATTTTGATGGCTGTATCGGCGTTAGCCGGTGACGTGACAGGAAAGTGGACAGCTACCATGCAAGGCCGCAAAGGCGGAGCCCCTCGTGAAGTGGTCTACAATTTTAAGGCTGATGGCGAAAAACTGACCGGGACAACCACAGGAATGGGTGGTGCTGAAGTCCAACTTTCCGATGGAAAAGTGAAGGGCGAAGATATTTCTTTCACGACCAAAGTGGAGATGAACGGAAACAGCATGGTGATGACTTACAAAGGCAAAATTGCCGGTGACGAAATCAAGTTTACGCAGACCCGCGAAGGTTCCGATCAGGGCCGCGAGTTCACCGCTAAACGAGCCAACTGAAGTTTCCCCAATTCATTCCGTATAAACAGGTCAATTGAAAACAGTGCTTCTCCGAATTGCAATTACTGTCTGGCTGCTGTGTAGCGGCTTGGTCTTCGCCACAGAACTTGGCGGAACCGTGAAGGTGACGGGGCTTCCCATACCAGGAGCCACGGTAACCGCAAAATTAGGAGAGCAAACCATCACGACATCTACAGACGATTCGGGGATGTATTTATTCCCAAATCTGGGGCCGGGCGAATGGAATATTGAAGTGGAAATGTTTGGTTTCACGGGGGCGTTGAAGACCGTCACCGTCACCACCAGTTCCTCCCCGGCTTTGGATTTGGATATGAAAGTAGGAAAGCCGAGAGTGGTGGTTGCCGTAGCCAAGCCAACCATTCCGGCTGTTCCACAAGGAACAGAGCCGACGAAACCAACAGCCGGAGCAAAGCCTGCCCCAACCGAGCAGGCTTCTAACCGTCCTCAGCGTGGTCCAGGAACTGGCGCAGCAGGTGGAAGCCAAGCCAGAGGTGGCGCTCCAGGACGCCCCGGACAACCTGGAGCCGCAGGCGGATTTCAACGTTTGGAATTGCAGCAAACAGGAGCAAGTGAAGTGCAAGCCGCCCTGAGTGCAGCGGAACTTCCACAGCAACAACAGCAGGATCTTTCCCAAAACGCTAACGAATCGTTCTTAGTCAATGGAAGTTTGAGTACCGGATTAACTTCACCGGACCGCACCGACGACGCGTTTGGGCGCATGGCTGATTTCCGCAGCGGCGGAGGCCCAGGTGGTCCCGATGGTCAGGGTGGACCCGGTGGCCAAGGCGGCGCTGGTGGTCCCGGTGGCGGCGGTGGTGGAGGATTTGGCGGTGGCGGTGGTGGATTCGGCGGAGGTGGCGGCGGCGGACGCGGCGGACCTGGCGGAGGCGGTGGTCGTGGACCCGGTGGGCCTGGCGGAGCCGGTCCCCGTGAAGGACGTCGCGGCGGAACTCCTGGTGGCACAACCAGCTTCGGTAATCGTGGCAATCGGGGACGCGATGGCTTTCATGGTGGCGCGTCATTCTCTTTCCGCGATTCAGGCCTGGATGCCAAGTCTTACTCAATTAGTGGGCAGGACATTGCCAAGGCTAATTACTCAGTAAGTCACTTCAATCTTACTGGTGGGGGCATGTTGAAGATCCCCAAACTCTTCACTGACGAAAAGTCATTCATTTTTATTAACTACTCTGGCACACGGTCCAAGAATCCTTACGATTCCATTGCAACGGTCCCATCGGCGCTGGAACGTAGTGGTGATTTTTCACAATCCATCGCTCGTGGACCAACCACAATTTACGACCCGCTTTCAGGGCTGCCCTTTGCCAATAACATTGTTCCAAGCAGTCGCATTAGTCCGGCGGCCAAAGCCTTGCTCGCCTTGATTCCGTTGCCGAATCAACCGGGCAATATTCAGAACTATCAGATTGTTTCTTCAGTGCCTTCTAATTCCGACAACCTGGGCATACGGCTAAGCCGCAACGTCACAACCAAAGACAGGCTGGCTGGATCATACAATTATCAGCATCGCAACGGCAGCAATCAGCAGTTGTTCGGATTCACAGACGCTTCCACCGGCAACGGCATGAGTTCCGATCTGACCTGGACCCACAACATCGCCCAGGGCCTGATCAATAATGCCCGCTTCAACTTTTCGCGCAACTCCAGCAATCTGATTCCCTATTTCGCTTTTGGCAAGGATTGGGCTCGGGATACGGGCATTGCCGGAACTTCCAGCGATCCGCGAAACTTCGGTCCTCCCAATCTTTCCTTCACCAACTTTGGCGGCTTGTCCGACGGTTCCAATAGTCGCAATGTCAGCCAGACCACCGGACTTGGAGATAGCTTCACGTGGGCTCAAGGGAAGCACACGCGCTCCTTTGGTTTCGATTTCCGTCGTATGCAAAGCAACAGCATCACAGATTCCAACGCCCGCGGCACTTACAGTTTTAGCGGCATTGGCACCAGCGCATTCGATGCTAATGGCATTTCGCAAAATGGTACCGGGTTCGATTTCGCTGATTACTTACTAGGACTCCCACAATCGAGTTCCATCCGCTTTGGCAGTGGCGATATCTACTTTCGCAGTTCCTCTTACAACGCTTTTATCAGCGATGATTGGCGCTGGCGCTCCAACCTGACCATCAACGCCGGGCTGCGCTACGAATATCTAACTCCTCTTCAGGAAAAATACGGTCGCATGGCGAACCTTGACATTGCTCCTAACTTTCTGGGAGTGGCCGTGGTAACGCCCAACATCCCCGGACCCTATACAGGTGCATTCCCAGGGGGCCTGGTGAATCCTGATAAAAACAATCTGGCACCGCGCGTGGCCATTGCCTACAAGCCCCTGAAAGGGAAATCCACATTGGTCCGAGTGGGCTATGGCATGTACTACAACGGCTCAGTTTATAATTCAGCGGCGAATCGTATGGCCCAGCAGCCGCCGTTTGCAAAAACTTTTTCAGTGAACACTACCACCGCCCGACCGTTGAGTATCGCCAATGGATTTACGCAGGTTGTGTCGCAGCAAATCACCAACACGTTCGCCATTGATCGGAACTATATTGTGGGTTATGCGCAAACCTGGAACTTCACCATTCAACAGAATTTGCCCTGGTCCACGGCAATGGAAGTGGGCTACGTCGGCACTAAAGGGACTCGATTGGATGTGCAGCGCCTACCCAATCGCGCACCTCCTGGATCTCCACTTACATCGGAACAGCGCCGGTTGATTGGCAATGCTACCGGCTTCACCTTCGATAGCTCCGATGGCAATTCGGTCTATCATGCGTTCAACTTCAGACTTACTCGCCGGTTCCGCCAGGGCTTTTCAGCGGAAGCGCAGTATAGCTTTTCAAAGTCTATTGATGACGCATCGGCTGTTGGCGGCGGCGGTGGCGGATCAGTGGTGCAGGACAACAATAACCTGGCTGCGGAACGGGCCGTATCGTCGTTCAATCGTCCTCACAGCCTGCGTACAAATTGGATGTTTACTCCGTTCAGTTCGCAAACCAGCAAGGCAGCCCGTAACAAGTGGCTGCAGAACTGGCAGATCAGCGGTAGTGCAAATATTCAATCGGGCTCACCGATGACGGCCACGGTATTGGGGAATCGTTCCGATGCTGGTGGCACAGGTGCAGTGGGCAGTAGTCGTGCAGATGCAACTGGCCTTCCTGTCAGCCTGGACGGAGCGTTCTTCAACTTGGCCGCGTTCGCATTGCCGCCCGCGACCCGTTATGGCAATGCCGCACGCAATACTATCACCGGCCCAACAGCGTTTTCCATGAACGGCAGCTTTGGTCGTAACATCCGCTTTGGCGATACACGTCGCAGTTTAGATATCCGCATGGAAGCTAACAACCTCTTGAATGCGGTGACCGTCAACCGCTTTGGGACAACAGTGAACGCTTCCAACTACGGCACGGCGCTTAGCACCGCTAATATGCGTTCCATGACTTTAAATGTGAGGTTCCGGTTCTAATGAAACCAATCGCCGTATTTACCGCGTTTGCAGTATTGATGCAGGGCCAGCAAGCGGCACCGCCGCGTCCAGCGCAAGCGCCCGCACAACAAAATACGCAACCACCGCTGTTTGCAGAATCGGTGACAAAGTTTTCCGTTGGCACCAATCTTGTGGTGATCAACGTAGACGTTCGCGATAAGAACGGCAAGCCCATGGAAGGGTTGAAGGCTTCCGATTTTGTACTTACAGAAGACGACAAGGCCCAGAAGATTTCCATTTTTGAATACCAAAAGTTAGAAACGGAACCATTGCCCCCGGCTGAACCGGAACCGGCCAAGCTCATTGAAAGACCCGCCCCAGGTGCCGCTCCTAAGCCTGCAGCGAAACCGCAGATTACGCCTTCGTCACCCGGCCAGGTCCGGTATAAAGATCGACGATTAATGGTGATGTTCTTCGATTTTTCATCCATGCCGCAAGAAGATCAGATCCGCGCTCAAGCCGCTGCGCTCAAGTTTGTGGATACCCAAATCACCCCAGCGGACATGGTTTCTATCATGACCTTTGCGACCAAATTGCAAGTGGTGGAAGACTTCACTGCAGATCGCGATAAGCTCCGTGCCACCATCAAAGGCTTTCAGATTGGCACTGGTAGCGAACTGGCTACCGACGGCTTGACTGGTGCTGACAGCGAAGAAGACAACGGCTCCGCATTTACCGCCGACGATACCGAATTCAACGTTTTTAACACCGATCGAAAGCTGAGCGCTCTGGAATCAGCCGCGAAAATGCTGGGCTCGCTTCCCGAAAAAAAGGCTCTGGTGTATTTTTCAAGCGGCGTGAGCAAGACCGGCATGGAGAATCAATCGCAGTTGCGAGCCACTACCAACGCGGCAGTGAAAGCTAACGTTTCTTTCTATCCGATTGACGCCCGCGGCCTGGTTGCCAGTGCTCCGGCAGGCGACGCCAGCAAAGGATCTTCCCGCGGCAATGGTGTTTACAGCGGCAGTACACAGGGTGGGAATCGCGATAAGTTCAATAACCAACAGGAGACTCTGGTGACTCTGGCCGGTGATACTGGTGGCAAAGTCATGTTGGATAACAATGATTTGGCCATGGG
>JAYWBH010000115.1:0-2394 GCA_043781815.1 Bryobacterales bacterium
ATCAGTAGTTGTCCTTCGTTTGGCAACTCCTAGAGTCAACCCCGTCAATAGGACATTTCTACTTTGCTCAATTAGGACATTATCATTTTGCCGTGACAATTTGAGGCGAAGAAGATGACAATGGCCAACGTGGCTGATACGCTGGCGCGCTTTGTAGATCGACCAGTTGTGGATATGACCGAACTGAAAGGCAACTACGACTTCACACTGGATTTTTCAGCGGAAGACTTTCAGGCAATGATGATTCGTTCGGCAGTTGCTGCGGGAGTGGTTCTGCCACCGCAAGCATTGCAGTATATGGAAAAAGCTTCGGGCGATTCCTTGCCAAACGCACTGGCAACGCTGGGCTTGAAACTGGAATCGCGGAAGGCTCCGATTGAAGTTCTGGTGATTGATGGGGCGCAAAAGTTACCAACAGAAAATTGATATTAGTTTCACACGGCTATGATGGTTCTGAATGTCCATGAACCCGTTGCGAATTGCTGCTTTTGGTGCGTACCTTGGTTCGTGGCTGGTGTTGGCGTCGGCAGCGATTGTAAGTGCCTTCCCAAGGCTTCGGCGGGTTAGTGGTGCGGTCAACATGGGTGCAAGTGCGCCAGTGTTGATGGGCACACTGCTTCAAACTGCGGCGGCGGGCATCATCACACTATCCATGAACGCAGGCCCACTGCATCCTGAGAGTTGGGAATTAGTGGGTGCGTTGCTACTGGCTCCGTTCGGCGCAGCATTGTTTGTGTGGACCATTCGGTCAGCACCAAGTGATGCTGATGTACTGGTGACGGTGGGAGCATACCGATGGCTGCGGCATCCTATGTATCTATCGCTCTTCGCAATGCTATTGGCAACTGGACTCCTAGCGTCAAGTGGCGTGATATTGCTGGCGGCGGCTGCATGTTACTTAGTGGGGTCGAAACTACGGGTTGATTGGGAAGAGGCAGCGTTAGTGCGCACGTTCCCAATTGATTTTCCAGCGTACAGCCTGCGCACACCATGGCGCTGCTTGCCGGGCTTGTGGTGATCTGTCAGCGGCACATCACAGGCAAGACATATTATCCGCAGATGACGCAGATGAACGCTGATAAAACCAAATCAGAATTTGTCTTGGTTTTCATCTGCGCCATCTGCGTCATCTGCGGATTAATCTTCCGCGCTTACCCCTTGCTGAAATGTTTAATGTGTGATTAACTATCAGACCAATGACTTTTCAGTGCGAGGGCCCCCTCATGCGAATCTCTGTTTTGATCCCGCTGTTGTTGCTTTCTTCAGTCACCTATGCGCAATCAACAGGCAGCGCCACTTTGGTTGGTACCGTAACCGACTCCAGTGGCTCCCTGCTTCCAGGCGCTAAATTGACGGTGCTCAATATGGGCACTTCATTCCTTTCCGAATCTGCTACGACTACGGAAGGATCTTACTATGTCCCGAATTTGATTCCGGGCACTTATCGACTTACTATTGAGGCCGCTGGATTTAAGAAGCATGTGCGGGAAGGAATTACGCTTCGCACCAACGAAACTCCACGCATTGACGTGATGATGGAAATTGGCACGCTTTCCGATACGATCAACGTGGCTGCGTCAACGCCTTTGCTGGAAACAGAGACTTCCGCATCGGGTCAAATTATGGATGGCGAAACTGTAGTCAAAATGCCCGTGATGCAGAAGGGCATTAAGCGGATGACGCTCTATATGCCCGGTCTGAACGTCGTCAACGGGCTGCATGGCGTGGGTCAACGCGAACGTTCGTTGGGCATTACGCTGGATGGTGTAAGTGGCAAGGAACCTGTGCGCGGCGCGGTGAATGATGATCAACGCATTATGACCGGCACCTTGGATATGATCCAGGAATTCAAAATGTGGAACACCGGATTGCCCGCAGAATTCGGCCACACGGGTGGCGGTGTTTTATCGGCAGTGTATAAAAGCGGGACCAATTCATTTCATGGTTCCATGGAAGATCGCTACTTGAATGGCAGCCTGGTGCATCGGCAATATTTCGATCAGTTGAAGCGTTGCGACGTGGGCCTGCCTTGCAATCCGTGGAGCTATCACGAAATGTCGGCCACTGCCGGAGGGCCCATTTATATTCCCAAAATCTATAACGGCAAGGACAAGACGTTCTTCTTTTTCGGATTCCAACGGCACCATGAAAAGGTATCGGAAACAGCCATTACCAACGTCCCGACGCAAGACATGTTCAATGGCGACTTCACTTTTGGCGGCAAAGGATTTCCTATTTATGACCCATCCACAACGCGTCTGAATGCGGACGGAAAATGGATTAGAGACCCTTTCCCAGGGAACCGTTTACCGGTATCCCAAATTGATCCGGTGGTGAAAAAATTTCTGAGTTTCAATCCCTGGACTCCGTCGAACAGGCCCGGAACAGTTACGC
>JAYWBH010000116.1:0-20840 GCA_043781815.1 Bryobacterales bacterium
ACTCGTCGCAATTGATCCCACAATAATTGTATAACAATAAGGCTGACCCTATACTGAACGTCGTAGTACTCGGCAACCACATCTACTTTGTAGTATAAACTACTCGGAGAATAAATGCAATACTTTCTAGCAAAGACCGATCCAGACACTTACCCTATCGACAAATTTGAACAAGATAAGAAAACTTGTTGGGATGGCGTGCGTAATGCGCAGGCTGTGAAATCTATTCAAGCCATGAAGCCAGGGGATAAGGTTTTCATGTACCACAGTATGGGACAGGCGGCCATTATGGGGATGGCCAAGGTGATCTCCACCCCTCGCCCTGATCCCAATGACGTGAAGAGTTGGGTTGTGGATCTGGAATATTTGCATCGTACAGACCCCCCAACCACCCTACGAGAAATCAAAGAATGCGGATTATTTGCCGATTGGTCGCTGGTCCGTCAAAGCCGTCTTTCTACCATGGCTGCGCCGGAAAAGTTTGTGATCTGGATGCGTGCACGCTACCCGAAACTGAAACTATAGGTCATTGGATCATTCCCCGGGCGGCGATGTTCCACACAGATTCCACCATAGATCCGCGAATTCCATAAATCCGGTCATACAGGTTGACCGTAGGGTCACAATGGGGGACCAGGAATTCCAACCGATCGCCCAATTCAATGGACTGGGTGGCCTGAGTTAGGTCTAAGTTGCCGTGTTCATCCCCGGCCCAGCGGAAAGGGACATTGCCGGATCGTAATTGCGGTGGGAATGGCCTGTCTGTGGAAAATGCTTTGAAGCCAGCGTCTACAATGGCCCACTTGGCTGATGGTTTGCTGAAAACGGTGGCAATTACGGAAAGGGCAAAACCGAAATCAATGAACTTTTGCGGGTCGGACTGGCCACCGATAATGCTGTAGTCAATATCCATGAACAGAAAACTGCCCGGTTGAATTTCCGTTATCCCGTCAATGGCGGAATCTATGTTGTATGTTCCGGTGGACCCACCACTGAGCCAAGGGCAGGGGACGCCAGCCTTCTCAATTTGCCAACGCGTTTCCACTGCTTGCCCCATGGATTGTTCACTGGCCTTCTTCCGTTCTGAGAACCCCACCGTGTGCGCGCAAGGTCCGGCAAATGCCTGAATTCCGAAAAAGTGTAGATTGCTTGCGGTATGAATTTGTTGTGCTAGCGTCACCGATTTCTCACCGGGGGTGCTGCCTGTACGGCCCCCAACCAATAAATCAATGGCGATGTTTAATTTAATTCCGGCGGCACTCGCTGCCTGATTGAGCAGCTCTACGTTGCTTGCATTGTCGGCACAAAAAATGGTGTCGGGTTGGCTTTTAGCAAGTAACACAGCCCGTTCTATGCGCCAGGCCCCTACCAAGGGAGTTGTAACCAGCAGACCCTTGAGTCCGGCGCGGCTGAACACTTCCGCCTCCGATATTTTGGCGGTGCATGTGCCGATAGCTCCCGCTTTAATGCAGGCCTGGGCAATTTCAATTGTCTTGTGCGTCTTGGCATGGGGGCGGAACGCTTTGCCTGCGGCCATCAGATGGCTGGCCATCTTTGCCATGTTAGCGTCAAAAATATCCAGGTCAAGAATCAAGGCTGGAGTTGGCAGGTCATCTTTGGAAATCTTCCATTTCAAATTCCCTGAAGAAATCAACTTTTCGAATTCCACCCAAGTCATACTCATCGTGGTGCGCCAGCCATAGCTGCGGTCTTGGCAGTAGTTTCCACAGCTCGCATCAACTGCAACAAATTGCCTCCGTATATCTTGCGGATATTTTCAGCAGTGTGGCCACGTTCTAACAGGGCACGGGTCAGGGCAGGGAACTTGCTCACGTCGTCAAGGCTCACTGGTACGCAGGTCACGCCATCGAAATCGGACCCAATTCCGACGTGATCGACTCCTGCTATTTTGATTACGTGTTCAATGTGAGCGACAACGTCGGCAAGCGTCGCTGGTTCGGTTTTATAGCCCAGCCGAACGGCAATGGCTTCCGATTCCGCGTCGCGTTTTTGTGGGGACAATTTTCCTAACTTGGCCAACTCCGCAGTGATGGCGGCACGGCGCGTGGGATTGGTCCAGGTGGAAGAGTTGGCTGACTTTTCGGATAGAAACTCACAACCGAAGTTGATTTGAATTACGCCACCTTTAGCAGCCAAGGCCTTGATCATGGCATCGGTCATGTTGCGTGGAATGGGGCTTAACGCTTTACAGGATGAATGACTGGCGAAGACCGGTGCCGTACTGGTGGCAAGGACGTCGTAAAACGTTTTGTCGGAAACGTGTGAGATGTCCACCATCATGCCCAGCCGGTTCATCTCCACAACAACTTGTTTTCCAAACGGAGTCAGTCCGTTGTGACGCCCGGCATCACCACTGGAATCGGCCCAATTGTTGCTATTGCTGTGGGTCAAGGTCATGTAGCGCACGCCTAAATCGTAATAAGTGCGCAACAAACGCAGACTATCTTCAATGGCGTGACCACCTTCAATGCCCAACAGAACGGCAATCTTTCCATCCCGTTTCGCGATTTCAATTTGCCCAGCGGTTGTCGCCAATTGGAACTGGTTGGGATAGTGCGATGCAATGTCGTGCTTCACTGTGTCAATCATTTCCAGTGTCCGATGGGCGGCATGGTTTCCCTCCACATAACCGGCACCAACGTACACGGCGAAGAACACAGCGCCCACGCCCCCTTGCTTCAGCTTTGCCAGATCGGTATGCCGCTTGGGCTGCGGTTTGCCAATGTCCATGCCATCCACAGTGAAACTGGTTACATCGTTATGAGTATCAATGAGCAGTGCCGATTGATGGACGCGGGCGACCTCGGCATCAGTAACGGCGCGGGGAGTTTGCGCTGCGGCGACAGCGATTACGAAAGTCCCTAAAAGCAATTTGTTCATAGCGAATAGTATCGCAGGATCTATTTTTCAATGAGAGCTTTGAGGCGGTCAAAATCGGAATTCAATTGCTTTTCAATGGGTGCGCGCATAAAAATGGAGGCCATGCGCAGCCATCCTTTGCAACGCACTTGTTGGATGTGTTCCAGGCCACTGGGTTGAAAGCGGAATTGGCTGACAGCTTCCATATCGGGACTGGTGATGCGTACAGAAAGTAGTTGATTAGGGATCAATTCGATTACTTGCGATTCCATCACAATGCGTTGGCCATCCACTTCGACAATGTCCTGACTGCGGCTGCCAGGGCGCACTGGGCCGTCGGTGAGTGGCTTAGATTCCACCAGACCGCCGATCCACATGCGAACTTTGGCAGGGTCGGTAAGGTAGGGGAAAACCTTTTCCGCTGGCTGGGCAGTGGGCAGGAAGACGCGATATTCAGCCGGTTGTCCACCCGCTGTGTAGAGCGAAATAAGAACAGCGGCAAGGGCCATAGAAAGGCTGTAGAGGATTTTTTTGGTGGTGCTCATGGTCATGGATATGATGACATGAATCGCAATGTGGAGCTGGAAGAAGCAAGAAGGGATTAGTGGGAATGTCGCAGAAGGGGACACGCTGGTCTAGCCACTGGCTGATGGCAATTGTGCCATTTTGGGTAAAATCCTGGTGCTTGGGCCAGACCAGCATGTCCCCTTCGGCTTGCATTGCCCCTTTCGGATCCTTCGGATTGGAAGTTGTCAGCAACTCTAAATTGCAAGTACACTCAAGGAACCGAAATGTCATGGTCTTCCCCCGAATCCCATCGAGTTGGTCTTGATGAGGTATACCCCCGCTTAAGGCGGATCGCAAAAGAGATGTTGTCGAAAGAGTATCGTCAGCCGACAATGCAAGGCACTGAATTGGTGCATGAAGCGCTGATGCGGCTGCGCAATTATCGGGGATTGGTGACCAATTCCAGCCATTACCTAAGTATTTCGGTTGCCGCTATGAAACGTATTCTGATTGATCGCAGTCGTCGTCGTACAAGCCAAAAACGTACTCCCAGTGAAGTGGGCACGGCTGTTGTGCAACCAGAATCGGAACGGGTGATGGCGGTGCGGCTGGCCTTTCAGCGATTGCGTGGGTACGACCGTGAATTGGGAACGGTGGTGCAGTTGCATTTTTTTGAAGGCCACACCTTAGAAGAAACCGCGGTACGCATGCAGTTGAATGTCTCTCGCGTGCGACAGCTTTTGACGTTTGCTGAAGCATGGCTCAAAAACGAATTTGCCCCTAATCCAGCAATGCCGCCAGACGATGACCCCATTCGCCAATTGCAGTTGGCCTTGCGGCTGGATCAAAATGGAGAGCCGAAGTAAGAAGGCCAATTGCTTCTGCTGAAATTTGATTTCCCAAATGCAAGCGCATAGAGCCAGGTAAATCTCCATTGCTGCCCAAGCCCAGTGGAATCGCTCGTTCCCCAGTGATCATTTAAAATACGATCAGCCCCAGCGCGTAAACGTCGCAGGCGGGGGTGATGCGTCCTTGCGCTTGTTCCGGCGCCATGTAGTGCAGCGACCCGGCGGCATGGGACAACACCAGCGTGGCGTCGCCAGGACTACGAACCACGGCAATGCCAAAATCAACAATCACCAATCGTTCGTCTTTTTGACCGTGCGCCCGGATCATGAGATTTTCAGGTTTAAGATCACGATGCGTCACCCCCACTTCATGCGCCGATTGCAATGCATCAGCGGCCTGATTCAGGTAGGCGGCGATGCAGGTACGGTTCAACGGACCGTTGACTAACAACTGTCGCAATGTGGGTCCATCGACAAATTCCAGAGCCAGAAACGCTAAGCCCTGGGGCGTTTCGCCAATGTCGATGACAGAGATGACTCCTGGATTTTGAATTCGTCCCAGTGCCTGCCTTTCTTGTTCAAAGCGACGCGAAAGCCATTCAACGTTGCCGATATCGGGTCGGAGAATCTTGATGGCAGTGGGTCGACCGGAAAGGCGTTCATCACGAGCCTTATATATTGTCGCCATCCCGCCTTGCGCGATCCGCTGTTCGATTCTGTATCGACCGTTCAACAGCATTCCTGCTGAATCTTCGGCAGATGCGGCGGGTCGTGCTGATAGCAGCCGTTGCACACGCTTGGCCAATTTTGGGGAGGATTGTTGCAAGCGGAGGCGCTGGGCGTCTTGTGGTAAATCGGCGACCTCCATGAATAAAGACTTTTCCTTTTGAAATCGACGGCGACGGAGCGTGCGCAATAACACAAGTGCCACGGGTACCGATGCGTAGGAAACAAGGGCAGGTGTGGCGCGCCATAAGGGGACGGGTCGGCTGAAGTCAAACGTCGCACTTTCCGACCACATGGTGCCTGGCCTTCGTGCCTGCACTTCCAGCTTATGATCGCCAAATGGAATGTTCTGGATGGAGAGTTTCTCAAGGGAATGTGGGATCCATTCGTTGGCACCGGGGGTTAGCCGGTACCGGTAATGAATGCCGTCGCGATGGGTGAATAAGATTGGGTGCAAGGTAGCCGATAGAACCGTTCCCTGCAGATGTGCATCGGCCATGGTCAATACGATCTTGCTTTGAAAGGCCCTTTCCAGAGGCTCTGGATGCACTCTTGTTAAGCCGCCGCTTGTACCGAACCAAACGCTGCCGTCGGCATCTTCAAAGTAGGAATATTGAACCACGTCATTATGGGGCAGTCCATCTTCGGTGGTCAGGTACAGCCACTCACCAGGATCTGTTGATCCGGTTTTTGAAATATGAACGCCGTCATTGGTGCCGCGCCAGATCCAACCTCGGCTATCTACTTTCAGGAAAAATGTTGTGTTGGAACCAAAGCCCGCTGGGCCGTCGAAATGATGAACATCCCAGGTATCGCCCTTTTTGGTCAATTTCGCGAAGCCGATGGGCATGCGGTAACCAATCCATAGGTTGCCTTGTTTATCTTCTGCTACGCAACGAATGTAATCGGATTTCAGGCCATCCTTGGTGGTGAACACTCGCCATTTCCCATCATGATGCTGAGCAAGCCCCTTTTCGAAAGCAACCCATATATCGCCATTGCGGGCAAATTCAATGTCGCGATAGTCAACTTTCCCTTTTACGATTTCGATCTGGTTGGCGACGTCGGCACCACGGGCAAGTCGGTAGAAGGCCGTTCTTGTGGAAATCCAGGCAGTGCCCTCACGGTCAACTCGCAACCTTTTGAAGGTGCGGATCGTTTTCCCGTCTTGATCTTTGATTGACCTTTTAATTCGCCCATCGAGACCCAATTTCACTAACCCGGCCCCTTCGTATCCGGCTATCGCCCCACCATCCAAATCAGCGTCAACCACGTAGGAACCATCTTTTGCGCCGAAAGAAGTCAAATGAGTGGAATCAGTGGAAAGCTGCAGGACGCCTTGAAAGTGTCCGCTGACGAGTAGTTTGCCTTCCAGGGTGCGAGTTGTCTGGTACGAAATCGGTAAGGTTGGTGACCCTTCATGCAGCATCGTATCCACGCCTTGGCTTTGCTTCCAGCGCCAGAGTCCGGGGCTGGAGGCACCCATCCAATAAGTTCCTTCGCTATCCTTCAGCGCTTTATTCAATAGAAATGTGCCAGGGATTTTAATGATCTGGGGCAAGGGACCAGACCAGAGTCCAATCCAATTGAATCCCAACGAGGAAACGTTCCCCTGGTGATCAACGTGAAGATTGTTGTAGCTGGTGGGTGTTTGGAATTTGGCGAAAGACTTTCCTGCTTCGGCTCGCCAGACTGAATTTTGGCTGAGCGAACTGGCCAGAATAGTCCCGGCTTTATCCGCTGCAACCGATAGCCACGGCAGAGCAGGCAACCCCTGGTTAATTCCAAAGCGACGAACGGGCAATGGGCTTTGCAACTTCCCTGTTTGAAAAAGAAGCAGCGATTTCGATTCCACCTGGCAGATCTCAGTCCCACAGCCGTACCACAGGTCCCCTTGTGGAGAAACCGACATAAGGGTATCCGGATGGATGGTTGGATCGGTAAACAGCTTGGAATTGTGAAACACATTCAAATAGGGTGACAGGAAGTATAAGGTGTCGCGACCATTGCCGATCACACTGAGGGAACGTGTCGGCATCGGGAATACTTTTACGAAACGTTCGCCTTCTTTGCGCAGGATGCTATTGAGAGTCGCCACCCAAAGTGTGGCTTTGTTACTAACCACGAAACTGATCTGCGCTTCTGGCAATCCGTCCGCTTCGGCATAGCGCCGAAAGTTCTGCCCGTCGTAGGAAAACAGGCCATTGGTACTACCGATCCAAAGCTGCCCAGAAATATCCTGTTCAATGCCGGTGACGACCTGGATGCCATCCTTAATGCCCATTTGTTGCAGTTGCGAAGTCTGCGCCAAGGTGGGCAGTGAAAGCAGGGTACACAGGGCAACTTTTTGAAGCAGAGACATGGGGGATTTCCTAGCATAGACGATCATTCCACACTTAGACACAAATGGTTTGCGCAAATCCGTCGTCGATTTGCGCAAACCTTTGTGTGGACATTTTTGGGTGTAGCGGAGGCGGCACCCAAATATCAGAGTGAAAGGAAACTTCTTTATGAAAAATAGACTGTTTGTAAGCGCCGCTATTGTGGCGATGTTGTTGCCTGGTGCATTTGCCCAGGTACCGGATGGTAAAGACATTGCGACGGCTATTCCCTATTCTATTGGGCAAGTAGCAACCGGGATTGGCGATTCCGCTACCACCCCGCGCGTTGTCTATGCGGTTAAACTCGCCAAAGGCCAAACCATCAATGTGGCTGCTGTGCGTACTTCACAAGCCAATGGCTTAGGGTTGTCGTTACTAACGCCGCAAGCATTGACGGTAGCCACTGCCCGTTTCCCGGAAAGCGTTGCGGACACAAAAGGTTGTTGCGATACCAACACGCAAATAGATTATCTAGTCCCAGCAACTGGTACCTACTATATTGTTGTTTTTTTCCAGGCAGGAGTTACCGGATTCCAGATGATCGCCAAATCGACCGGCACACCGATCAACATCCCCAACCCAACCACTTCCGGGTGTGTAACAGGCAAAGTGGACTACATAACATATTCGCTGCAACAAATCGCCGCAGGATTGCCTGATGAACTTTCCATTGGTGGTTCCAAGGTTTGTGCCACCTGCACGGCGAAGCCACCGCTTTATCCTGAGATCAGCAATCGATTAGAAAGCGCACTGAAATTGAATGTGAATGTCGAAGCCTGTTATGACTCAGCGGGCAACATCTTTCAGATTAAATTGGTGCGCCCTTAACGGATTGCTATGCGCATCACTATTTGCTTTCTACTGGGCATCGCCGGCGTTTGGGCGCAGCCGAAGGTCACTGCGGTTGCCCAAGGTGCTGATTTTTCGTCTGTACTAGCCCCTGGTATGCTTGCCAGCGTTATTGGCACTGGGTTTGCAACGGCTGCTATTTCGGCGTCCAGTGTGCCACTGCCGACAACGCTCAGCAACGTTTCTGTGAACGTCAATGGCCGTGCGGTGCCGCTCACATTCGCCAATGCGACGCAGATCAACTTTCAATTGCCGTATGGGACGGCCACTGGTACGGCAAGTCTAACTGTCACCAATAACGGACAGATCAGCAACGCAATCAGTTTCCCAGTGGCTGCTTATGCGCCGGGAGTTTTTCAATATGGTGCTAGCCATGGCGTGATCCAGAATCAGGATTACGTGCTGAATAGTGCCGCTAACCCGGCAGTGGCAGGCTCATTTGTGATCGTATATCTGACGGGTATTGGAATCACCAACCCGGCGGTGGCCGATGGCATTGGCGCGTCATCCGCACCACTTGCCCAGGCGATTCCCACGACGAGCGCGACCATAGCAGGGGCAAGGTCTAACGTTGCCTTTATTGGGCTAACCCCTGGCAACGTGGGACTGGCCCAGGCCAATATCCAGATTCCCGCGCTTGCAATTGACGGGGAATTTCCGTTGGTTGTTCAATTGGGCGGAGTCTCCAGTAAGCCGGTGCTGATATCAGTGAAAGGCACAACTTCGGCAGGTCTGCCAGACGGCGTCAAATGTATTTCCGGGCAAGTGGATTCCGTTACATTTTCACTGCAATACAAAACTCCGGGCTTGGCGGATGAGGTGATCATCGGCGGTACCAAGCTGTGTGCCAAGTGCGATGTGAAGCCACCGATTTACGTCGAATTCGTTAGCAAGTTGGAGGAAGCCAGCACGACTGGCATCAAGGTGGATGCTTGCTATGACCCGGAGGGGGCAGTGAATTTGCTGAGGATGAGGCCGTAGAGTGTTGCTAAAGAAATCTATTTGGGGAATCATCTGCCTTGCCTTGTTCGGGATCAGCCGAACACTGGCCCAGGCGCCTTCTTACGTGGTCCAGACGTTTGCAGGAAGTTACTCAATTGGTGACGGGGGTCAGGCTGCTGCCGCACTTCTGGAAACACCGATTTCTGCGGTGCGCGATGGGAATGGGAATTTGTACATTCTGGATTCCACCAATGGTCGAATCCGACGAGTGGCCCCCGACGGAATTATCAGCACTATAACAACTGTGTCAGCAGGAAATGGCATAGCTCTGGGGCAGAAGCAGTGCACTTTGTCGGGTCAGTGCTGGGCAACCCGGGGCTTTACCAAGTCACCTTCCGCATTCCGTTGGATCTTGCAGACGGCGATCATACGGTGACCTTGCGAATCGGCGAAGCGCAGACACCCTAGGTGGCTATATTTCTGTCAGGAAAGAATAGTAGTAGGCTCGCCCCTGCTGGGGTGGAACCTCCCCAACATCACCCCCTTATGCGGTTAATACTTCGCAAGTGTGGGTAAATGCGAGTCGGTTTGAAATATATTTCATGCTTTCTTACACAAGTATTAGCGTTTCTTAGCATTTTTAATCTCCTCTTGCGCAACCCCTAGTAGCGGAACTCGCTGAAAAACAGCGTCGCCCTAACTATGTCCGAAGTTGAGAATATCACCCAATTGCTGCATGCTGCCCGTGATGGCAATGACTTTGCTGCGGGTCAATTGTTGGACGCTGTCTATACAGACTTACGGCGGCTGGCTCGGCGACACATGGCTTCTGAAAGGGTGGACCATACTTTGCAGCCCACTGCGGTGGTGAACGAAGCATTTCTCAAAATGTTTAAGCCCGCTGGAACGGCTTGGCAATCGGCACCGGTGGATTGGCAAAGTCGTGCGCATTTTCTGGGCGTCGCGGCTAAACAAATGCGCCTGGTCCTGATTGATCATGCCCGTCAGAAACGAGCCGCTAAAAGAGGCAGTCTGCGAATTTCACTGGAAGATGCGGGTCCGCTGGCCGTTGCCCCGGAAACGGATTTTGAAGCTCTGGACGAATTGCTGAACCTGTTGGCCACAAAGGATCCTTCGGCGGCGAAGGTTGTGGAGTTGAAGTTTTTTGGCGGACTGACGGACAAAGAGGCGGCCTTGGTGATGAGCATTAATATCGCCAAATTTCGGCGCGAATGGGAGTTTGCCCGCGCCTGGCTCAGGCAACGATTGCCCGGTCCAAAAGGAAATTGAGTAACCCATGCAGAATTCTACGCTGTTCCCAATGGAGAGACAAATGAGAACCCAAATGTTGAAGACGTTTTTATGCTTAGCCAGCGTGGTGGTTGGAATGGCTCAGACGCCAGCACCTGCGCCTGTGAAACCCGCACCAGCGAAGCCCGTCGCGGTGAAAGCTGTGGCCAAGCCTTCCCGCGTGGACGAAGTGATTCAGCTTTTCAAGGGAGGCATGACGGAAGGGTTTATTGTGAAAACTTTGCAAAAAACCAACAAAGCCATTGAACTGACCACTGCGGACATGATGAAGCTGAAGTCTTCGGGCGTTTCGGAAAATATCATGAACACCATGATGGACCCAGGCGGCGCTCCAGCACCGGTGGTGGCAGTTACAACGACCGTCGCGCCTGCACCGGTTGTGGAATCGGCACCGGCGCCCACTCCTGTAAATACGGCACCTGCATCAATCGTGGCGGTGAGCCTGCCGTCTGGACCTCCAGCGGCTGCGCAAAAGAAGCGTGTGGTTGTCGACGCGTTTGATTTTTCGGCAGTGATGACGGCGGTTCAGGCGGTTTTCGGCACTCAACAAAACATTGGCAAGGGCATTCAAGCCATGCTTACCACGCGACTCCATCAAGCAAACAAGTTAGTCATTGTGGATCGGGCCAAGGTTGGCCAGGTGATGGCCGAACAGGATTTTACAGCGGGTAACCGTGCCAAGCAAGGCAGCGGCGCTCGCATTGGGCGCATCAGCGGGGCGGATGTGATTCTGGCTGGCGACATCATTATTTTTGGTCGCGATGACAAGAAAAAGTCCGGAGCAGTTGCCGCTATGGCCGGCTTTTGCAAATTGTGCGGAGCAGTGGCGGCTTCAAAGAAAGAAGAGAAAGCAGTTGTGTCGATCACCTATCGCCTGATTGATGCGGAAACAACGGAGGTGATCGCTACTGGGGAAGCGCGTGGTGAATCTCTGCGCAAGAGCACAAATTGGGGGGCAATGATCGGGTCACTGGGTAATGGCGGAGTGGCGGCGGCAGTGGACATGTCCAGCAGCAATTTTGCTGAAACCATCATCGGAGAAGCTACACAAGATTGTGTGAACAAGCTGGCCGACATTCTTACCAAGCAAGCGCAGGACATGAAGAAGCACATCCGCGAAGTGGAAGCTTTTGTCGCCGATGTGGCCGGTAACAGCTTGACCATCACGGCAGGGGCAGACGATGGGGTGAATGTTGGTGAACTGTTCGACATCCTGCATGTTGATCGGGAAGTGAAGGATCCGGTGACCAAAGAAGTGTTGGACCGCATCACCAGCAAAGTTGGGGAAATGACCATCAGCGGAGCAAGGCCCAAAACATCTAGCGGTACTTATTCGGGTTCGGCAATTCAAGCGGGCAAAGATTTCATTGCACGCAAGCGCATGTGATCAGGCTGCATGAACAACTAAGGACAACAACCATGACCAAACGATTATTCATCATATTATTGGCCGCAACTTGCACCGCTTCGGCCCAACCGAAGAAGGCTCTTTCTGTAGAGAACTTCGATTATTCTGCCGTCATGACCGCTGTACAGGCCATCTTCGGCACGCAACAAAATATTGGGCAAGGCATTAACGCCATGTTGACGAAACGCATTACCCAGGACGGTCGGTTCACCGTTGTGGAACGGCGCAAAGTGGAACAGGTTTTGAAAGAGCAGGATTTCAACGCCAGTAACCGGGTGAAGCGGGGAAGCGGTGCCCGTGTGGGCCAGATTCGTGGTGCGGATCTTACGCTGTTTGGCGACATCGTAGTTTTTGGAAGGGATGACCGGCGCAAGAGTGGCATCATCGGCGGCGGTGTCATTGGTGCTGGTGCGGTGGTGGGTGGATATAAAAGCGAAAACAAAGCTGTGGTGGTGCTGAACTATCGCATTGTCGATGTGGAAACCAGCGAGACGGTTGCCACTGGGGAAGCACGTGGCGAATCGAAACGCACCAGCAAAGGATTTGGAGCCGCATTGCTGGCAGGCGGCGCACTGGTTGGCGGCGCGGTCAACATGACCAGTTCCAACTTTGGCGAAACCATCATCGGCGAAGCGACCATGGATGCGGTCAACAAATTAGCCGATCAGATTCGCACCGGCGCTGTAACGGGTGGTACCACAGACCGCACGGCAGATCTTGATGCCCGTGTGGCCGATGTGAGTGGACAGACCATCACCATTAACGCGGGGTCGGCGGCGGGATTGCAGGTGGGCCAAACTTTCACCGTCTATCACAAGGGCAAGGAAATCAAAGACCCTGCCACTGGCGAAGTGTTGGACGTGCAGACCACTGCCATTGGGCGCATCACCATTACCAGCGTGCGGGAACGCATTGCAACGGGTAGTTACAACGGATCTGCGGCAGCAGTCTTGGGCGATGTGGTGCGGCCATGAAAAAGCTTCTACTGGCCATATTGTTGACTGTTGCTTTAGAAGCACAAACGCCATCGTGGCGTCGATCCCTGCAAAGTTTGCCGCAACGCCCGGCGGCTGGGGTCACGGTGCGGGACATAGAACAGGTGGAAGAAAACTTACGGATGGCGGGTCCGGTATTTGGTTCGGCGACTCATGAAAATTGGCAGGCGAACCGGGATCTTGTTCGTCGCACGGTTTCGTACCTGGCGGCAGTGCATGCCATGAGTAGCGATCCGCAAATGCGTTTCGCATTGTCCAGGGCGTTTCGCTCCGTTGCGGCGTTGCAATGGGGCTATGGCGAAAATCAGGCACCACCGTCAAACACGGCACTTACTCAAGGAAACAATCCCGTCTGGACTTCGCGTTTTGCTCCTAAGATTCCTCAAATAGAAAACGTGCCTGAAGCAGAGAAGGAAGCGGCTGGCGATCTGCGCACTCGCTACGATTTAGCGGCATCGCAAGCGGCTGTTGCGGCTCAATTAGCGGAAGGTATTCAGCGCAACTTGGAGATGCGAGGCATGTCATTAAACACGGCCACGGCTACTTCGTTGACCCGCCTGCCCGTCTATTTCGACCTGGCTGCTGATGCGCTCAGCACGCATCAATGGGCGGAAGCGCGCACCAATTTGGAGCGTGCTGAATATGAAACAGGAAAAGTGCTTAAAACTCTGGGCCGTTAACGCTGTCACTTATAGAAAAGGAAATTACTATGAATCCCAATGCTCCCCAACAATCTTCTGACGGTCTAGGCCCAGCGGTCTCACGCCTGTTTCTGTCTACTATCATCCCCATCTTCGGATTGTTTTTCTTAAGGCTGGTACTTGCGTCACTGCCTATGATTAAGCACGCCGCACCCATTTCTGAATTGAACGTAACACCTCTAATATTGATCAAGGCTGCGCTTGATTCGGTGATCTACTTCCTGATCATGCGCTTTGTGTTGGGCTGCAGCCAGCACATGAAATTGCTGCGGCCCAGGTGGATAGAACTGGCCAACATTGTGGTGCTGGCCGGATGCGCACTGGTGGCCACACTTGCATATTCAGGTTACGAATTATTGTGCGCCTCTTTGGCACCGGCACAAATGGAAATCTATAACTGGGTGTTCCTGGCCGTTGTGCTGATACCGGTGGCACTCATCGTCATCATCGCCACACGGCATATGGATCTATTCACTGAAATCATGTTCGGGAAATTGTCCGCCGCTGTGGCCGTGCCGCAACCTGCGCCAAGCTTTGCGGCTCCTGCTGCAGCGCAACCAGCGTGGAACCCACCCGCACCTCCGGCGAACGCACCGCCTTCTGTGGATTTCGCTGAACAGCAGATTCGGGGACAAGTTGCATCGGCTCAAAAAAGCGTCGTCGCGGCACGGCAGACAGCGGAGAATCAGCGAGCTCGTGGAGCACTGAACGGGGAATCCGCTGAATCGCTGGGCAAGATGGAAGGATATTTGGATGGAGCAGTGAAGAGTCTGGATCGGCGCGACTGGGTGAAAGCCAAGAGCTTTGCCGACTGGGCTGAATACGAGGCCAATCGCATTGTGGCAGCCAACGGCCAATAGATAAATCGCCATGACTTGTCCAACATGTAGGAAAGAAAATTCGGCGTCGGCGAAATTCTGCTTGGGATGCGGTGCGAAGAACGTTCAGCAGACTGTGAATTTGGAAGCGGTCACGGTGCCGCTGGAACGAATTGCTGCGCCCATGGCCGATGCGACGATTGCACTGCCTGGGTTTGTCCCACCACAGCGTCCCGTGTTCCGACCGTCTGCGCCACCGCCCGATGCGACGATAGCACTGCCGTCATTGGCACCGCCCCGGCGGTCTGCGCCGCCTGCATTCGCTCCGCCTGTGCTGGACGCAACCATCGCCATGCCTGCCTTTGCGCCACCGCAGCGTCCCGTGTTCCGACCATCCGCACCACCACTACGCCCACCCTCTTCAGCCCCTCCAACAATGGATGCTGCCGTCGCCATGCCAGCATACGCCCCGCCCACGGTCCGGCCACAAACAAGTTGGTGGATGCGCGCTCTTGTCCCAACCATTCTGATTGGCGTGTTGGGCGGAGGGGCGCTGCTCTTTATGCGCGGTATAGGTGGAGGGGATGGCGGCAGTGAGCCGACTGAAGATGACGATGAGATCATCTTTGTGCCCCATACCAGTGCCGACGGGAAGGCGCACTTCAGCTTTGTGAATTCCGAAGCAAAAGTAGTTTTCTCATTCGCTGAACGGGAGTGGACTGCTGGAGGCGATTCTGGCGTCAACGCTTTTAATCTGTTTTTTGGTCTCCCCAATATCAACACCGATGGACCGAACGGCGGCGTTATCAGTCTGGCTGGTTTGAAACAACCGTTTGCCCGAAACTACCAGCAATTTACGAACGCACAGCAGGAGACGTTGAACCTGGATCAGTTCGGTGGCATTGTCAAATCGCCCAAATTCAAACAAATTGGACGATTCCGCGATGGGCTGGCCCCAGCGCGTTCCATTGACGCGAATGACGGGCTTTGCGGATATATAGATCGACTGCAAAATCTGAAGATCCCCATGACGCTTGAAATTTGCGCCGAATTCCACGAAGGGCTAGCCATTTCCAAGGAACCAGGGTCAACTTCCAAACTTCAATTCATCAATGCTGGCGGCAAAATGGTCATCACTGGAGACTGGAACCAGGTGAACCCATTTCACAATGGGCGGGCTCAGGTGTGGAAGGACCAAAAGGTGGGATTCATTGATAAATCAGGCCGCGTTGTGGTTCCAATTCAGTATAAATCTGCCGGAGACTTTTTTGAGGGCTTAGCGGCTGTGCGTGAAAAGAATTTGGTCGGATACATAAATTCCTCTGGAACTATGGTGATCCCGCAGCAGTACCAAAGCGTTAACCGATTTGCATCTGGCCGGGCGATTGTGACCAGAGGTCGGGAAATGAGCATCATCGACAAAGCCGGAAACGCTGTGAATAAAATTCCACTATCTTACGCTGGTGAAGCCGCCAAGGGACAGTTCATTGTAAGGACCACGCAGTCAAAGTGGGGATTGATGGATGCAAGTGGTTCCATGATTGTGCCCGCTGAATTTGATAAAGGCCTGCATACCATGGGTTATTCCGTATTTTCCACTCAACGGCCCGCAAAACTCGAAGTGCTTGGTCCTGGCCTGCACGTAACTGGTTCCGACCCGGAAACCATGTTTGGAGACTCGACAGCCACGGCACGAAAGCTCAGTTTCCCTTTGAATCGCCGACTCAATCTGAGGTTTTCCGAAGTAAGTCAGAAGTTGGATCGAATCGTACTGTACTTTGAATCCAAGTCTGGCAACCGCAGTCCTGATTTTAATGTTGGAGCAAAGTTATGACGCAAACCTGCACCTCCTGCGCACAGCCGCTGCCTGCCGACGCGCAATTTTGCGATGAGTGCGGGGCCAAGGTCCCGGCATTGGCTGCCGCCGGACTCACCAATTTCACACGAGTGCGCGAACTGTTTGATAAGGCCATGAGCATGGATGCATCGAAGCGTGAATCCTGGCTTTGGGATGCTTGCCAAGGGGACCAGGCAATGTTCGGGGAACTGACGGCCATGTTGCGTTCGAGCCCGCAGGACAGTTTTTTAGCGGCACCGGCAATAGCGCCACCTAGCTTGGCCCCACCTTCCACTTCCCCCCCGGCTGCCCCATCCACCGGGCCTTACATCGGCGCATATAAACTGCTGCGCGAGTTGGGTCGCGGTGGCATGGGGGTTGTCTACCTGGCTGTGCGGGACGATGGTGCTTTTCGTAAAAACGTAGCCATTAAACTGCTACTTCGCGAAAACGTCACGCCGGAATTTGTGACGCGTTTCAAACAGGAACGGCAAGTGTTGGCCGCGCTGGATCACCCCAATATTGCTCGCATTCTGGACGGTGGCGATTCACCGGATGGTTCGCCGTTTTATGTGATGGAGTATGTGGAAGGCAAGTCCATTCATGAGTACTGCGATGATCAGCGCCTTTCGTTGACTGCTCGTATTAAGCTATTCCAGCAAGTGTGCCAATCGGTTCAGTATCTTCACCAGAACTCAATTTTGCATCGTGATTTGAAACCGAGCAACATTCTGGTTTCGTCGGATGGCATTGTGAAACTGTTGGATTTCGGAATAGCCAAATTAGTGGGTGCAGGGTCCTTCGCCAATGCCGACCTGACTGGCGTACAGGGTTCCATGATGACGCCCAACTATGCCAGTCCAGAACAAATCAACGGAGGCACATTGCATGCGGCATCCGATATTTATTCCATGGGCGTGATTCTTTATGCCTTGCTCACAGGCCGCGCGCCGTTTGGTGGACTGGAAGAAAAGATGGCCAAAATGGCTACGCGGCAAGATCCGCAGCCGCCCAGTGCCAGCATCCGTGAGGATTTGAAAGCCACCGAAAGCACTGCCCAGTTGCGTAAAGCCATGCTGGGTGAACTGGACAGCATTGTTCTGAAGACGCTGAAGTACGATCCACGCGATCGGTATGCATCGGCGTTCGATCTGTCTACTGATCTTCAACGTTTCCTGGATGGACAACCGGTAGCGGCACATCACGAAACGGTGGGTCGGCGGTCGGCTCGATTTTTCCGACGGACTCGTGCCGCCATCGCCGCTGCAGTGGTGTTCCTGCTGCTAGCTGGTTTTGGTGGATGGCAGTGGCATCGGGTGCAATTGCAGAAGGCGGAAGCGGCTGCGCGGGAAGCTGAGGTGACTGCGCACGAGGCGCAATTGCAAGCCTTGCTCGACGATTTGGAAAAGCGCTTAGATGAAACGAAAACAGGTGAGGAGCGCATTCAGGATGTAAGCAAGTTGAAGAAAGCTTTCGCCACCGATTACAAAGCAATTGCCGCCCGGAAGGTTGAGAACGATGCGTTGATGAAGCGTGCCGTGCGCTATCTGGACCGCGTGCCATTGGCAGATTCTCAGTTGGGTGTGGAAGTGGCCGATGCCTACCAGCAGCTTGGCGTGCTGCAGGAAAATCGTGAGGCGGCGGTGGCCACTTATCAAAAGGCGGTGCTGACTTTGGCGAAGTATCCAGAGGATGGCAAGGCTCGGGAACGTCTGGTGATGGTGCGCGAAAGCGTGGAAAAGTTAGGCGGCAAGTTGGCAGAGGTGGTGGTGCCGGTGGTGATCCCAGTTGCGCCTGAACCCGAACCAGCGCCTTTGCCAGCTCCGGTTGCCAAGCAGGTTGCTGTGCGTGCTCCGGTCATACAACAAGAGCGACGTGTGATGCGCACGGAGCCCACGCCGGTTGCTGCGGTGGCGCGACCAGTAGTTCAGACCCCGGCAGCAGCATCCCCGGAATTGCAGGATGAATACGCCGGAGCCGAATCCCGCGTGCAGATCGCCGAGCAGACCATTGCCCCGGTAAGAGCCAATCTGGAACGTCAAGGCCAGACGCTGAATGCCGATACATTGACGGCCATGGCCCGGATGAAGGCGATGTTGGACAAGGGTCGGCGAGAGATGGCCAGTGGCAATGGGGCGGCAGCCAAGGAAAGCTTTGGTGCGGCGCGAGCCTTGGCCGATAGAGTACTGCGGTCAGTGGGTCGCTGATCCAGATCAATTTTGCGTAAATTGCGCCCTGTTTTGCGCTGTGACTATTGAACTCCAGGGTTCAACAAATAAAAAGGAGAAATACAAATATGAAACTTAGATCTACACTTTCCGCCGTCTTGCTGGCGACGCTATTGCCAATTGGCGCATTCGCGCAAGGGCCAGATGGGAAGGATTACGGGAATGCAATCCCAATTTATTTCGATCAAACGGTTACCGACATCGTCGACGGGAAAACAAACCCTGCTCAAATCTATAAAATTGCACTCGCGAAGGGGCAATCGTTCTCTGTAACATTGAAAGCCATCAGTGGTTCCAACTTAAATTGGACACTGCTTCTTGCCGCTCCTGGAACAAAAGTGGGGTTCCAATATTGCTCTCAATTCCTAGCACAAGGTGGCTGCGAGACAAGTTCGCCAACTCAGACATTTACCTACCAGGTGGCAACCGCTGGGACCTATTTCGTAACGCTGTTGGCCAATAGTCCTGGCATTAGTTATCAGTTAAAAGCAACGGCCACCGGTACCCCTATCGCCGTCCCAAACCCAACCTCCGTCGGCTGCCTCAGCGGTCGGGTGGACTCCCTTACTTACTCCCTCCAACTGATCGCCGTTGGCCTGGCTGATGAAGTGAGCATCGGCAGCCAACGGGCCTGCGCATCCTGCACTGTCAAGCCTCCGCTCTATCCGGAAATTGTCAATCGCCTGGAAAACGCCCTTCGATCCAAGGTCAATGTAGAAGCCTGTTACGATTCTGCTGGCAACATTTTCCAAATCAAATTGGTAACGCCATAGTTGGGGGTCGAAGGACAAACCAATGAAAACGAATCTACTCATACTCTGCCTATTCGGCTTAGCCAGCCCAGGGTTCGCCGTTACTGTGTCTGGCGTATCGAACGCTGCTGATTTCTCTCCGGCTGTCGCTCCGGGTTCCTTGGCCAGCTTGTTCGGTATCAGCCTGGCTTCGGGAACGGCATCGGCTACCGCAGTCCCGGTGGCCACAACGCTCAACGGCACTTCGGTGAGCGTCAACGGTCGGGCGGCGCCCATCACTTTTCTGAACCCGACGCAGATCAACTTCCAGGTGCCCGCTGGTACTCCTGTTGGAACGGCTAGCGTGATTGTGACCTTCAACGGACAGATCAGCAATACTTTCCAGTTCAACGTGGTTGCTGCAGCACCGGGCATCTTCCAGTACGGTGCGAATCGGGGCATTGTGGTCAATCAGGATTTTTCATTGAACACTGCCGAAAAGCCAGCCGCTGCTGGTTCCACTGTTGTGGTGTACCTTACTGGCATTGGTGTAACCAATCCAACGGTTACTGATGGGGCAGCTTCACCGGGAGGCCCGCTGGCAATGCCATTGGGTCGATCCGCCGCATCGATTGGCGGGACCAATGCGGCGGTGCTTTTCCTGGGACTCAGTCCTGGATTTGTGGGTCTGGCGCAGGCCAATATTCAGGTGCCAAGTCTCGCTTCTGGGGACTACCCACTTACTGTGACAGCTAACGGCCAAACCAGTCGATCCGTGCAGATGACGGTAGTCGGGATTCCAGGTGGCAATGGTGGTGGAAATGGCCCTCCAGCAGGCTTGCCCGCCGGTGCCAAGTGCGTTTCCGGTGCGGTGAACTCAGTCACTTTTTCGCTTGAAGCCAAAGCTTCCCGTTTGGCTGATCAGGTGACTATCGGAGATACGCAGCTTTGTGCCAAGTGCGAACTAAAGCTGCCCGTTTTTGGGAACTTTGTTGACAAGTTAGAGATAGCTAGAAACGAAGGGCTTTCAGCGGATGCATGTTACGATTCTTTGGGCACGCTGAATTATCTGCGGCTACGTCCGTAGATCTGAAAACACTACAACTGATGTTTAGGTGTGTAATCACTTGCTGTAAAAAAGTAGAATAAGTGTTGTTATTGCCAGGAGTAAGTTTTGGCGGAGGAAGAGGGATTCGAACCCCCGGTACCCGTTAAGGTACAACAGTTTTCAAGACTGCCGGTATCAACCGCTCACCCATTCCTCCGCGTCAGGTAACGTGTTAGGTAACGACGCTACGATTTCATTTTAACACTACCCGCGCACTCGATTTCGATAGCTTAGGCATGCTTCCAATTCTTGACGAAATTCTTCAGCATCTACGTCGCGTTCGCTGCAGATCAGCATTAGCGCTCCATCGTCCTTAAAGTTGCCGTCCCACTCCATCAGTTCAACGTCGCTCCATTGCGCATCGTACTGGCGCATTTTGACGTCATCCATGCGATCCAAATAGGCACGCAAGTTAATGCCGGTTTCGTCTGGCGATTGCCCGTAGGGTTCCTGCTCGAAATTCCAAATTGGTTGATCCATGTCTCGAAGGTCAGCTTAGCAGATGGCTTCAGCGATAGGAAATCATATCTGGTGGCAGATGGCTGGTGGCGTTGAACAAGTCCAGACTGA
>JAYWBH010000117.1:0-2382 GCA_043781815.1 Bryobacterales bacterium
CATCCGCGACATTATTATTCAAGACATTCAAGACGGGAAGAATGGCGGCAGAGTGCATACTCGATTTCCTCCAGAGCCGAATGGATACCTGCATATCGGTCATGCCAAATCCATCTGTTTGAATTTTGGATTGGCCAAAGAATTCGGTGGAAAATGCAACCTGCGGTTCGATGACACGAATCCTTCTAAAGAAGAAACCGAGTACGTAGATTCCATTATTGAAGATGTACGCTGGCTGGGATTTGATTGGGAAGACCGGATGTTTTATGCCTCCGATTATTTCGGCCAACTCTACAAATGGGCCGTTCAACTGATTGAACAGGGTCAGGCTTACGTTTGCGATCTTACGGCTGAGCAGATTCGGGAGAGTCGCGGCACCACCACGGAACCAGGTAAGGAAAGCCCGTATCGCAATCGAACGGTGAAGGAAAATCTCGAACTGTTTGAAAGAATGCGGGCTGGGGAATTTCCGGATGGTGCGCGAACGCTGCGCACGAAAATCGACATGGCGTCGCCCAATTTCAACATGCGCGATCCAATTCTATATCGTATTCTGCACGCGGAACATCATCGCACTGGCAGTGCCTGGTGTATTTATCCAATGTACGATTTCGCGCATGGTGAGAGCGATTCCATTGAAGGAATCACCCATTCCATTTGCACACTTGAATTTGAGGATCACCGGCCTTTATACGATTGGTATGTGGAAAATTTGGGGATTCATCATCCACAGCAGATCGAGTTTGATCGTCTGAATTTGACCAACACAATGCTGAGTAAGCGCAAGCTTTTGCAGTTGGTTCAACAGGGTTGTGTTTCCGGTTGGGATGATCCGCGCATGCCAACACTTTCCGGATTGCGTCGGCGCGGGTACAGTCCTGAGGCCATTCGCCAATTCTGCGGAACCATTGGACTTTCCAAAACAAATGGCGTCATTGAATACGCGTTGCTGGAACATTGCTTGCGCGAAGATCTGAATAAGCGGGCGGCGCGGGTGATGGCGGTGCTTGATCCGTTGAAGGTTGTGATTGACAATTATCCGGCAGATTTAGTGGAAGAAATGGAGGCGGAAAATAACCCTGCAGATCCGGCAATGGGCAATCGCAAAGTGCCTTTTTCCAAGGTGCTTTACATTGAGCGGGACGATTTTCGGGAAGACCCGCCAAAGCAATTTTTCCGGCTATCGCCAGGACGCGAAGTTCGGTTGCGCTACGGTTATCTGGTTACTTGCACCAGTGTGGTGAAGGACGAAGCCGGGGAAATTGTGGAGGTCCACTGCACTTACGACCCAGCAACACGAGGCGGGAATACGCCGGACGGCCGCAAAGTGAAATCGACAATTCATTGGGTTTCCGCAGCCCACGCGCTGGATTTTGAAGCTCGGCTGTATGAGAGTCTTTTCGTTGCAGGCGCAGAAGTTGATCTGGAATTGAATCCGAAGTCATTGGAAGTGAGGCCTACGGCAAAGATTGAACCAAGTGTGCAAGGCGTGAAGGCAGGTGGCTACTATCAGTTTGAACGGGTGGGCTATTTCTGCGCGGATAAAGACGCTACGGCGGAAAAGCCAGTGTTCAATCGCACGGTGGGGTTACGAGATTCCTTTGCCAAAGTGATGAAGGGTACTGCGGCCGTAGTTAAGTAAAGTCGAAATAATCATGGTTTTTGCAGATAAACTATGTAGCCGTTGAACAGAACTTCCTTCGAGTTGTCTTCAAAGACTGGTTCAAGTGACTCACTGCACCAAGTTGTGACCTTATTCAACGTAGCACCGTTGGCGATGGCGAAGGCCACATTTGTTTCGGTCATCATGTAGTCGAGATACGTCTGCTTGGACAAGGTCAGACCCACTTGGAATAGCTCATCGCCCTCAGTCTGGAAGCCAGAATCAAGCGACTGAATTACGTCAGGATTCAGGGCAACGGCTCCACTGGGTGGGGCGGGATAACGTTGTCGGAATTCATTGAACCAAGTGTCTAGTGTGTCTTCATTCCTAAAACTTTTGCCTTGCGAGAAATCATAGACCACTAACATGCAGTGTGTTGCAAGCACGCGAATTGCTTCAGGAAAGAACAGGTCAAGGTTTGTATAATTCAGCGATCCTGCGGCAGTAATTAAGTGGATTGACGATGATGAAAATGGCAGGAACTCCGCTGCGGCAACGGCGAAGGATGCGTGTGAGGCAACTTGCGGCGCTGCCTTCACCATGGCTTCAACAGGATCAATTCCGTAACATTGCTGAGCGATTCCTTCGAGTACACGGGTGGAAAGACCCGCACCGCAACCTACATCCAGCGCACGATGGACTGCGGTCTGGATGTTGAGATGGCTCACGATGCGCGACATGACGTGAGGATGAACGGCGGGCCGCGATTTGGCATAGCC
>JAYWBH010000118.1:0-2379 GCA_043781815.1 Bryobacterales bacterium
CCGCAGTCCATTGGATGATGCCATTTTAAAGCACGAACGTCCGAAGATTACTGAGTACGCAAAGCTGGATGAAATCCCATTTGACTTCCATCGCAAACGACTTTCTGTGGTGGTGAGTCACGCGGAAGAGTGTCTGTTGGTTACTAAGGGCGAAGCGGAAAGTGTCTTCGCCATTTGCGATTCTGTAACCGTGGACGGAGTTAGTCAGCCGTTCAATGACCAGCGGCGTGCTGAGGCCGCAGCGACGTTTCAAAAACTAAGTGCAGAAGGATATCGGGCGCTTGGCGTTGCTGTGTTGAAGGTGCCTAAACAGGGGGTCTATAAAGTTGAAGCTGAAAAGGGAATGACCTTGGCCGGATTCGCCGCTTTTCTGGACCCACCTAAAGAGGGTGTGCAAGCCGTGCTGGAATCGCTGAAGCAAAACGGCGTTTCTATTGTGATCATGACTGGCGATAACCAATATGTGACGCAAAAAGTGGCTCGCGATGTGGGCTTGCCTGCGGACCTTCTAGTGATTGGCAGTCAGATCGACACGATGGATGATGCGGCATTGGCTTACCAAGCTGAACATGGGGCAATTTTCGCACGCGTTTCACCAGAACATAAGAACCGTGTGATCATCGCGCTGAAAGCTCACGGGCATGTGGTGGGATTTATCGGCGATGGCATTAACGACGCTCCTGCATTGCACACCGCAGATGTGGGCATTTCTGTGATGAACGGCGTGGATGTGGCCAAAGATGCAGCCAAAATTATTCTATTGGAAAAAGATCTGAGCGTGCTAAACGATGGAATTGTGGAAGGTCGCCGCAGCTTTGCCAACATCATGAAATACATTATTATGGGCACAAGTTCCAACTTCGGCAACATGTTCAGCATGGCCGCCGCATCGTTGTTCCTACCCTTCCTACCCATGCTGCCCACACAAATTCTGTTGAATAATTTTCTGTACGATATTTCGCAAATCAGCATTCCCACTGACAATGTGGATGACGCACTGCTGCATAGACCGAAGCGCTGGCAAATCAGTTTTATCCGCCAGTTCATGATGATTATTGGGCCAATCAGTTCCATCTATGATTTTCTAACGTTCGCTATTGTGCTGTACGCATTCCAAGCGGCAACCAATGCGCCGCTGTTCCACACGGCTTGGTTTGTTGAATCGTTGGCCACGCAAACTCTTGTTGTTTTTGTAATCCGAACAGCAGGCAATCCGTTCAGTAGCCGACCGAGTAAGTCATTGTTAATCGCCGTGATTACCATCGTAACTTTGGCGATGGTCATTCCTTATACGCCGTTGGGCAAGCTGCTTGGGTTTGTCCCATTGCCGTTCATGCTGGTAGCGGCCATTGGCCTGCTTGCGGTCACTTATTTATTGGTTGTACAAATGGTGAAAGGATGGTTCTACCGCAAGCATGCACTGCTGTAAGATAAGGATGCCAGATTTATGAAAACACTTTTATTGCTAGTTACCATCGGCTTATTGCAGGCACAGACTTATCAGCCTACTTGGGAATCCATTGATAGCCGTCCAACGCCAACTTGGTTTACTGATGCTAAGTTTGGAATCTTCATTCATTGGGGAGTTTATTCGGTACCCGCTTATGCTCCGGTAATTCCTGGCAAGCTGGCTTACGCGGAATGGTATTGGAACGCGATGACTGCCGGGCAGCAGCCGAACGCGAATCCCATTCAGAGCGGCACCTGGGAATATCACAAAAAGCAGTATGGTGCCGATTACGAATACAAAAACTTTGCTCCACAATTCCGTGCTCAACTGTTTGACCCGGATCACTGGGCTGACATATTTGCAAGATCAGGGGCAAAGTACGTGGCGCTTACTTCCAAACATCATGAAGGCTTTGCGTTGTGGCCCAGCAAGGAAGCTTCAGCCACCTGGGGTCGCCCTTGGAACGCAATGGACACAGGCCCCAAACGCGACATTCTGGGCGACCTTACTGAAGCCGTCCGCAAAAAGAATTTGAAGATGGGTTTTTACTATTCGCTCTATGAGTGGTACAACCCCATGTATTTGGCAGACAAGCCGCGCTACATCCGCGAGCATATGACGCCACAATTTAAGGACTTGGTAACTCGCTATAATCCTTCCATTATTTTTAGTGACGGCGAGTGGGACCTTCCTTCTGATGAATGGAAAAGTCCGGAACTGTTGGCCTGGCTGTTCAATGAAACTGCCGTGAAGAACGAGGTGGTGATTAACGACCGTTGGGGCAAGGACAGTCGTCACAAGCATGGTGGTTACTGGACCACCGAATATACACCCGGCATGAGCGGTATGGATCATGTGTGGGAGGAAAGCCGTGGCATGGGATTTTCCTACGGCTACAATCGCGCGGAACGAGTGGAGGACTATCATAC
>JAYWBH010000119.1:0-7377 GCA_043781815.1 Bryobacterales bacterium
AGTTTAGAAAAAAGTGTTGACAGTGTCAACATACTTTCAGTAAGATAATGTTGACGGTGACAACATGAAAACACTTTGGGAAACAAACAAGCCTTTAACCGCGGTCGGCATTTTAATGCTGCCGGTCTTTATTCTGTCCTTACTGGGAATGGTGTTTGACCACCGCCTGTTATTGGGCGCGCCAGTTTGGTTGAAGCCCACGAAATTTGCAATTTCCGTTACTCTCTATTCGCTGACTCTCGCCTGGATCTTTCGATACTTGCCGGAATGGCGGCGACTGAGATCGATCACCGGATGGCTGACGGCGCTGACCATGGT
Source organism: Bryobacterales bacterium (assembly GCA_043781815.1). Taxonomy (GTDB): domain Bacteria; phylum Acidobacteriota; class Terriglobia; order Bryobacterales; family Bryobacteraceae; genus JANXSF01. The sequence goes on from JAYWBH010000119.1 coordinate 319, forward strand.
GGTGGAGATTGTGATCATCGTCGGACAGGCTGTGCGCGGTACAACCAGCCACTTCAATACAGGAACTCCAATGGACACAGCCTTATTTTCGATTATGGGGGTGGCCATTTTGATTGCCTGGTGTGCCTCCCTGGCCATCGCGGTGGCACTGTTTCGGCAGCAGTTTCGTGATCGGGTAATGGGCTGGGCGCTGCGGTTGGGAATGTTGATCACTGTAGTGGGCTCAGCAACCGGGGGTTTGATGGTGACGCCCACCAACGCCCAACTTGCGGCGGCACGGGTAACGCATAGCTTGCCGGTAGCGGGCGCGCACACTGTTGGTGGTCCCGATGGCGGCCCGGGCATTCCCTTTACCGGATGGAACAGGGAGCATGGCGATTTGCGTGTACCGCACTTCTTTGGTCTACATGCCATGCAGATCCTGCCATTGCTAGCCTGGTTGCTGAAACCCAATCGCCCAAGCTTGATGGTTGGATTGGCAGCAGTTTATGCTGTTGTGTACCTGGCGTTGCTGGCGCAAGCGATGGCGGGAATTCCTTTGTTGGGAGGTGCGTGATGAACCCTCAGAAGATATTTGCAATTTGTAATCTTGTGGCCATGGGTGGATGGACGCTACTGCTATTTACGCCGAGGAAACATTGGGTGTCCACCGTATTGGCGGGTCGTGTGATTCCTTTGCTGCTAGCCACTATCTACCTTTGCCTGCTGGTGGCCCATTGGGGTGAGAGCGCTGGGGGATTCGGCTCTTTGAAGGAAGTGGCGTCATTGTTCGCCAACCCGTGGATGCTGCTAGCGGGATGGATCCACTATTTAGCGTTTGATTTATTTGTAGGAGCGTGGGAGGTGCAGGATGCCTCCAAGAACGCAGTTTCCCATTTGTTGGTGATTCCGTGTCTGCTGTTAACGTTTTTGTTTGGACCGATTGGATTGTTAAGCTACTTTGCCGTGCGCACCGTAGTGTTGCGGGGTGGGGTGGGTAGGTAAACTTAATTTGAGGGAAGTAACACCAAGCAAGCTCCTGCATACCATTTCACTTGCGGCTTGTCCATTTTTGCTTCGCACTCATAGTATGATAAAGGCCTGTTAAAATAATGGCAGCACGACTCTCGTTTGTTAATACAACGCAGCTAGCAAAACACTTTCATTGTCACGGGACAGATTTCGGGTGCATCGATATGCACGAATACGAGAAGTTGGCAGATTCCTTTATGAGTGGGTCTAAGGAGACACATGTGTTGGAGTGCACACGCATAAAAGGAGACATCCTTAGGTACGATACGAACAGCATGTTTTTTGGAGTTATTTCGTCAACTGGCATAGTAAGAACCTTTTTCAGACCGGTCCCTTGTGTAACCTTACCGTTTCATCTGCGTGGGAGAGCTTGTCACGACAAAGCTACCAATGAAGATTACTTTTCAACAGAATGTAAAAAATAAAGAAATGAAATATATCTGCCCAGTTTGCGTTTACCCAATGGATGAGGAAGCCGGTGATTATAATATTTGCTCTTGCTGTGGGACGGAGTTTGGGCTACATGATGAGAGGTTTACTCATCAACAATTGAGGGCTGATTGGATACGGGAAGGTTCCAAGTGGTGGTCAGATTCTGATGGGCCACCCGCTAACTGGGATCCAACAATTCAGTTAGGTAAACTTTACCCTCAACCCAAAGGCGAGCCGTCGATGAGCTTATATATCATTGGAAGCCCAATAAAACTTGGGCGTAAAAGACACCGCGGTAGAATTCGTCCACGTCCCGTCGTAATGGAAAAGAGACAAACAGGGTTTGAAGCCCTAGGTGCATAAAATGAATGAAGAACCCCCGATAAATAAGGACGACATACGGAATCCTCCAAGTGTGGAGGATATGAACGTGGTTTACGCCAACAATACCCACTTCGATGCAACGGTTTGGGACATGCAGGTTATTTTTGGTGAATATTCACCAAGGGTAAACAGCGTTGATTGGCACACGACCGTGACCATGCCATGGGCTCAGGCAAAATTGATGTCTTACTATCTGCAATTTCAGATAAACGTGTACGAGCAAGGGCATGGACCAATCAAGATTGCAAAGCAATTAATTCCAGACGCACTTCCAGCCGCAACGGATCCAAATGATGAACGGGAAACACATTTGCGAACTAAGTTGTCAATGTTGAGGGAGACCTTCCTGGCTTCTCTGGAAGATGAGGCTAATCCGAAAAAATAGCCCCATCCTGTTGGTTAATGGCGTCTTCACTAACTTGAAAAAAGGCATGGGATCAAATTTTCCACAGAGGTTAACGAACCACACTCATTCCGCCCAAGTGTTGCAAAAAAGTCACAGTGAAGCGGATCTAAGTATATTATAAAGAGTTGCTTACCAAATTTCATATTTCTCTGCTACACTGACGTTTTCGATTCAAGCGGAGGAACATATTTGCGATTTGAAACAACGATTCAGCGCCCCGTGGAAGCGTCTGGCGTGGGTTTGCATCATGGTGTAAAGGTTTCAATTCGTATCCTGCCAGCCCCTCCGGGTGTGGGCATTGTTTTTGTCCGCACCGATCTTTCTAACTTTGAGATCCCGGCAAGTTGGCGTTATGTGGCTCGGGTCAGTTATGCCACCAGCCTGATGCGCCAGGGTGTTTTGATTTCCACTACGGAACATTTGCTGAGCGTTCTTTATTCCATGGGCGTGGATAACGCTTACATTGAAATCGACAACTTGGAAGTGCCGATTCTGGACGGATCGGGGGAACCCTTCGTCAAATTAATTCAGCAAGCGGGACTCAAAACGTATCGCCGCCGTCGCCGCTTCATGCGCATTCGACGTCCGGTGACGGTAAAGGCAAGCGATAAAGCTATTTCCATCTTCCCTTCTGAAAAGTTCGAGCTCACCTGCAATATTTTCTTTGATCATCCACAGGTTGGCCATCAACGGATGCAGTGCGAATTGACACCGGAATTCTACGCATCGGAAATTGCCCCGGCGCGCACCTTCGGCTTTAATCACGAACTGGACGCCATGCGTAACATGGGCTTGATTCGTGGAGCATCGTTAGAAAACGCTGTCTGTTTTGACCCAACCACTGTTATGAATCCTGGCGGGCTGCGCTTTCCTGATGAATGCTGTCGGCACAAAGTGCTGGATCTGATTGGGGATTTGGCGCTGATCGGCAAGTCTTTGATTGGCCACGTGGTGGCAGAACGGGCCGGGCACGCGATGCATGCGGCACTGGTCGCCCGCATTATGCAGGACCCCTCGCTGTACGAAATTGTCACCTACGAACAATTGGAACTGAGCACGCAGCATGCTTTAGCGGGCTGATTTGTTGCGTCACATCCCTAACATTCTGACCGTTCTGCGGATCCTGTCGGTGCCGTGCATTGTGCTGCTTCTCGACACGCCCTGGGCCTTCCGCATTTTCTTTATCGCCGGTTGGAGCGACATTATCGACGGCTACCTGGCTCGCCGCTTTCAATGGCAATCGAAGTTAGGTGGATACCTGGATCCGATAGCGGACAAGCTGATGATGACCTCGCTGTACATTGCATTGACTATGCGGGGAGTCTTGCCACCTTGGCTTACCTTCATTGTTTTGGGACGTGACGTCGCTATTGCGTTGGGCGGCATGATTCTGATGCAGTTCACCACACTGCGCGACTTCCCACCCACCTGGCCTGGGAAGCTCAGCACCTTTTGTCAGGGGATGACGCTGCTTGCGGCAATGGCGGGATACACGCATCCTTATTTTTGGTACATCACCGCCGCGTTCGCAGTGGGCAGTGGTTTGCAGTATGGGTGGCTTCGCGTCCGGGATATTGGGCAGGTATAAATACTGGACGCATTCCCCAGTGAAGTTACAGCCGATGTAAACTTGTTGCATGCACGGAAGCAATCCTCGCCGATTTTGGTCTCGTCGTGAATTTCTGTTTGAAGCCGTTGGGGGCATCAGCGGATTGGGTCTGGCCTCTATCCTGGCTGAGCAAGGCTTGCTGGCTGGGACTTCGCCCTATGCTGCCAAACCATCCCACTTTCAGCCTCGCGCTAAGCGGGTGATTTCACTGTTCATGTCCGGTGGCGTCAGCCAGATGGATACGTTTGATCCTAAGCCGATGCTTACCAAGTACGCCGGGCAGCCGCTGGAAGGCAAAGGTGACGTGATCGTTCGGCAAGGACATCCAGGGCCTTTGATGCCGTCTCCATTTCAGTTTAAAAAATATGGGCGCGGCGGCTTAGACATCTCGGAACTGTTTCCCAATGTGGCGGAACATGCTGACGATCTGGCTGTGGTGCGCTCTGTGATTGGACGTTCCAACGATCATGTGATGGCGCATTACGAATTATCCAGCGGGGCAATTCGCATGGGTGCACCCAGTGTTGGTGCCTGGGTGACCTATGGCCTCGGTTCGGAAAATCAAAATCTTCCCGCTTACGTTGTAATTTACGATGCCCGCGGTGGGCCCTTTGGCGGACCTGCGAACTGGACCGCCGGGTACATGCCTGCGGCCTATCAAGGCACAGTGTTTCGATCCAAAGGGGATGCTATTTTCGACCTCAAGCCGCCCCAGGATATTACTTCCGATGGGCAGCGAGCGCGGCTGGATCTGCTGGCCAAGCTGAATGAAATTGATCTACAAAAGAATCCTGCAAACTCGGAACTAGCGGCGCGCATCGCGTCCTATGAGTTGGCTTACAAGATGCAATCTTCAGCACCAGATGCTGTGGATTTAGAAAACGAAACTCCCGCTACAAAGAAGCTTTACGGTTTGGATGAAGCCATTACGGAACCATTTGCCCGGCAATGTTTAATGGCCCGTCGATTGGTTGAGCGCGGTGTTCGTTTTGTGCAGGTGTATCACGGCGGCCTGGGAAATCAGAACACCGATACGTGGGATGCTCATGGCAACGTCAAAGAAAATCATACGCAACACGCAGCGGAAGTAGACCGTCCCATTGCTGGTTTACTGGCTGATTTGAAGGGTCGTGGATTGTTGGATGACACGTTAGTTATCTGGCAAAGTGAGTTTGGCCGCATGCCCATTTCGCAACGCGGCTTGGGGCGCGATCATAACCCCGGCACCATGTCTATCTGGATGGCTGGGGCTAAAATCAAAGGCGGCCAAGCCATTGGGGAAAGCGATGAGTTCGGCTACAAAGCGGCGGTTCAACCAGTGAATGTGCACGATCTACACGCTACGATTCTGCATTTGTTGGGTATGGATCACACCAAGCTTACGTATCACTATCAGGGACGTAACATGCGCCTCACCGATGTTTACGGCGAGCCAATCCCGCAAATTATTCGTGCCTGAGTATCCAGACATCACCGTTTATATTGAAGCCTTGGAGCAACGCATTCAAGGTCAAGTGCTGGAGCGAGTGCGCTTCAACAGTCCGTTCCTGTTGAGAAGTTTGGAACCGCCTGTCTCCGCTGGGGAAGGGAAGAAGGTAATTTCGCTGCGGCGCATCGGCAAGCGGATTGCGATTGGGGTGGAAGGCGGAGTCTGGCTGGTCATTCATTTGATGATCGCCGGGCGGCTGCATTGGAAGAAGGTTGGCGCCAAGTTAGGAGGGCGTCAAATGCTGGCCGCATTCGATTTCCCGAACGGCTCACTGATTCTCACCGAAGCTGGAACCAAGAAACGAGCATCACTGCATATGGCCCAAGGCGAGCAAGGGTTGGAGCTACTCAATCCGGGAGGCCTTGAGGTGATGTCTATATCGCAAGCCGAATTTGCACACGCGTTGACGGCGGAAAATCATACCTTGAAGCGCGCGCTTACGGACCCGCGGACGTTCAGTGGAATCGGCAACGCTTACTCTGATGAGATCCTGCATCGGGCGAAACTTTCGCCAATTCAGCTCACCCAAAAGATGACTGGCGCACAGATTACTGAGCTCTACAAAAGCATTCATAATGTGATGAACGAATGGGTAGCGCGTTTACGCAGTGCGGAATTTCCGGAATCCGTAACAGCGTTTCGACCAGAAATGGCAGCGCATGGAAAGTATGGCCAACCGTGCCCTGTGTGTGGCGATAAGATCCAGCGGATCCGCTATGCGAACAATGAAACCAACTATTGCGTCACATGCCAGACTGAGGGGAAGCTGCTGGCTGACCGATCACTTTCCAGGCTTTTAGGCAAAGACTTTCCGCGATCGCTTGAAGACCTGGAAGCTAAGTTACGCAAGCCGTCTCAGTAGCACTCGGGCAGGGGCTCCATCGGCTCCTTTCAATCGCAAGGGCAGACAAACCATTTCATACGATCCGGCATCAACATTGCGGAGGTCCAATCCTTCAATTACCCAGATGCCGGCGGTGAGCATTGCCACATGGGTGGCCACCATATCGTGAACATAGCCGCCTATTGAAAGATAATCTACCCCTACGGTTTGCACGCCAAGCGAGACCAAGTATTCGGCGGCATCCTTTGCAATGTAGACGAATCGCTTCTTGAAGGGTTCGCCCACCCAGTTGGTTTCACTGTTCGCGGTGCGGAACAAGATCCGCTCACCGCGCTTTATTTCGTGTGGTTGGAGCTCTGCTGCATGAATTGCAGTGCGGTCTTCAATCGTGATTACACGCACAGCGCCGATGGTCGCATCGGGAGTCCAGGCATCCATTGAATCGCCACCATTGACGAAATGCAACGGAGCATCCATGTGCGTACCGGTGTGGGCGCTCATGCTGATGGAAGTGAGATGCACTGGGGTGCCTTCCACGTCGATCTGCTGTTGGTTAACTTGAACCTCGGGGTCACCGGGCCAATGAACCATGCCGGTGTAAAGTGGAACGGAGATGTCGATCCAGTTGCTAGTCACAAGTGGCAAAGTAACATATTTCGCTTGTCCGATACGTGCGACTTAATCCAGCGGTGCTTCAAAGAAGAAAAGTTCCTTCCCTGTTGACGCTTGGCTTATTCCGTGGACCAGGATTTTTGAGCCGCGTCCCAGGCCAGTCTGAAAATAAAAGAACCCCCAGGCAAATTCGCCGGGTGGCAGCATTTTTGCAGCAAAGCCACGTTCAATAAAATCTTGCGATTGAAAGACGTTCTTTTTAATCTTCATGC
>JAYWBH010000120.1:0-2364 GCA_043781815.1 Bryobacterales bacterium
GCGGACATTGTGAATTTTACGCCAGAGAAGGAACTCGCCGACTTGATTTACAAGTATGGCGAGGAAAGGAGGAGCCGCCACATAGCTAGGGCCATCATGAGGGCGAGGCCGATCCGAACCACTAAGCATTTGGCTGACGTGATTCAATCTGCAGCGCCCCGGATGGGTAAAATTCATTCGGCAACTTTGAGTTTTCAAGCCCTGCGCATTGTGGTGAATGGTGAGTTGGATGAGATTGAATCTCTCCTTGCCGTGATTCCCGATTTAATGCAGTCTGGCGGACGAGTGGCCATGATCAGTTTCCATTCGTTGGAAGATCGACTGTTGAAGAAGCAGTTCCAACAGTGGGCAAGAGAAGGTAAGGCCAAGATTTTGACGAAGCACGTAATGAAGCCAACCGCAGCGGAAATCAACGCGAATGCAGCGAGTCGTAGTGCAAAACTGCGCTTAGTGGAAATGACATAGCAAGGGGCAATATGGGAACTCTGGGGACACGAATCTACAATTTTTTTCAAACCGGTCAAGACGCAAATGACAACCCCGGCAACCGTGCCTATGCCGTGGAAGATTGTTCGTTGCGGGCGCTCCCAATGGAAGACATCTGGCTGCATAGAAAGCCGGTGGACAACAGCCGTGTGGTACGGGCTGTGAATCCCGACGATAACCTGACCAGCTTGAAGGCTTTGGGAAGTGCCGCAGTGGGCATGGCATTACTGATTGGCCTGCTGTTGCCATCTGCGTATAACCTGATGGCCGGTTACCGAATTCATCAATTGCAGCAGGAAAAGTCCGGTTTGGTGACAGAGAAAGCAGCGCTTGAAACAGAACGTGCCCGCTTGTTGAGCCCGGCAGAATTAGCCAAAGCAGCCAAGCAGCAGGATTTTCAAGCAGCACCGGATCGGGTAGTTTTATTGAATCCAAATCTGGATTCCAGTTTCGCTATGAACGTGAAAGTCGGGAAGTAAATTTAGTGATTTTTATGACGCGCTTTGAGAGTGGAACGAGTCCGGTTGGACTCAACATTTTATTAACGGACTCATCCAAGATCCTCCGGAAGGTCCTCTTTTGTTCCATTCCCTTTATTTCCTCAGTTTTGAGGGAGTCCAGCCGGACTCGTTCCACTCTTAGGCGCGGCAATCTCCCCACCTCCCCCAAAAACCGCACATGCCCCCAGGGCTTGTGCGCTGGTGTTGGAGAAACAAATGACAGAAATCAGGGTTGAACCCAAATCTCATCGTCGATTAGTAATTTTGTTTTGTGGCCTTCTTGTCTGGGCCGCAATCATCGCCGGAAGATTGATCCAATTGCAAGTGTTTCAGCACAGCGAATTACGTCGTCAAGCTGAAACGCAACAGATGCAGAAGATGGACGTGAAGGCACCCCGTGGTGCTATTTTCGACCGCAACGGCCAGGCGCTGGCAATGAGCGTCCCCGGTACTTCGGTATCCATTAACCCCATGCGCATTGCCGATGTGGGGATGGCTGCCGACATCCTCAGCGGAGCTTTGAATCTGGATCGCGCGCTGTTGATGGAAAAGATTTCCAGCTACCGCGCAAACAAGAAAGGCTTCCTGCTGTTGAAGCGTCATCTGGAACTGGCGGAGCTCACCAGAATTCAGGAATATGCCAAGCGTCTGGATTATATTGCTTTTCAACAAACCTCTGTTCGCCACTATCCGAAAGGCTCGCTGGCCGCGCATTTATTGGGTGGCGTGAATTTCAAGGAAGAGGGCGATGGTGGTTTGGAACTGGCTCTGGATGAAGAACTGGAAGGGCAGACAGGCAAGGTGGAACTGCTGCACGACGTGAAGCAGCGCGGCGTAGATTCCAAAATCTATAGCGAAGCGATGGCCGGCAAAGACATCACTTTATCCATTGATCAGCGCATTCAATTTGTAGCCGAACAAGTGCTGGAAGCCCACGCCAAAAAGAACGGCACACCAACCGGCAGTGTGGTGGTAATCCGACCCTCAACGGGCGACATTCTGGCCATGGCCAGCTATCCAAATTTCAACCCCAATGATTCGCTGGCCGACACCAAAGATCTTAAAGTGATGATGAAGCGCCGGTTGAACCAGGCGGTGGCAGCACCCTTTGAACCTGGCTCCGTATTCAAAGTAATCACCATGGCCGCAGCCCTGGAACATACCAATTTAACTCCTGGAACCTGGATCCCCTGTGGTGGCGGCAAGATCAATTTATTTGGTCGGGTCATTCACGATCATGATTCCTACGGTTCGCTTACGATGACCGATGTGCTGGCGAAATCTTCCAACATTGGGGCCATTCAAATTGGGTTGCGGGTTGGCGATAAGAACATGTACGACACCATTCGAAAGTTCGGTTTCGGCGCAAAAATCGGTC
>JAYWBH010000121.1:0-7353 GCA_043781815.1 Bryobacterales bacterium
TTGCCCTGCTGAAGCTTGCGAGACTGAAACAGAGGAAATTATGGTGCCGAATATTGAAGTCCAAAACCACTGATATCGAATCACATGAACTCGGATAACCTGGTCGGGATAACCAGCCGCACTGACCGTTAACAGAACATCGCCGGTTTCATCCGATGCCCGAATCGAAAAACCAAAGTCACGATTGGTGGTGCGGTACTGCCGACTTCCGGTCAACTCCAGATTATTTGCGCCAAAGATCTTCAATTTAGCGGGATCTGAACTAGTGATGGAAACGTCGATTCCGCCAGCAAGATTGCCCGAGCCTCCCACATGGAGGCTCGAGAATAGACTTTGATTGCTGGCTATATATAGTTCTGCACTGGCGGTAATGCGTGGTTCGGTAAGAGTCATTACAATCCCATCGACACCGCCCGGCGCAGAGGTGTTATTGGCACCACGCCAGGAAGTCTCGGGGGAATCGCTGTTGACTCCAATCGTGATTCCAGGAGAATTAAATGCAAATGTGGATCCAAGAAGGCCGAATACGGATTCAGTTCCACTGGCACCCAGAAATTGAGAAGCTAGCAGAGGTGTGGACGCTGTCGTTAGATCGAGCTTAAACTGACTCAGGAAGACGTCGGTCGAGCCTCCTCCGTAAGTGCTCTGTCCAGTTCCAATGACGGGGAAATTGGCGGAAGAAGTTGTCCCGGCCAAGTAGATGCTGGTTGAGTTCGCAAATAGGTGGGTGGGCACATCCGCGCCTGAACCACCATGGTAGGTTGACGTGACAATAGTCGGCGACGCCACCAAGTCCAGTTGAGTGAGAAACGCATCGCTCGCGCCTCCCCCGTATTGGGATTGCACCGCATTCATAGTAGGAAAATCGGATGAAGTGGTGGACCCGGCAAGAATAACCCGATTGATAGTAGGTTGAAGAAAACTGGTGATCTCATCCTCGCCGGATCCTCCCCAATAAGAAGTAAACCATCCGGCTGAATGCACAAATCCGTCCGTAGGACCATTCAACTGGGATTGCCACTCACTTCGTAACGGAAGATCGGGCGAAGTCGTCGACCCGGCGATGGCGATTGAAGGACTTTGAAAAACGCCATTATTTGTTGAACTGTCGTGGCTGATATATCCAACAGCTTTAACCCGCTCATCACCAGACCCGCCAAAATAAGCTCCTCTCAATGGGGAAGAGTAACGGGAGAGCGAATCCAATTCCAAATAAAAGGCATCCCACCCGCCCCGATACGAACCCGTAATGTTTGTGGGCAGGTCGTCTGAAAGAGTTTCGCCCGCTGCCGCTGAATTGTTCACTGCCGTTAGACGGTCTTCCTTGCTGCCGCCAATGTAAGTGCTGTACACCAACGGCGGGGTAGTTGGGGAACTGAACCCGGCATTGGGGAAGGCGTAATCGAACAAGAACCCGTCGCTTGCGCCACCTCCGTAATATTGCTGCGCTACACCAAAAAAAGAGTTCGACCCAGAAAAATTGCCAACCGGAAAATCTCGGGAATTCGTTGCTCCAACCACTCGAAAATAATTGTTTGATGAAAGGACGCTAGCGGCCAGCGGCGTATCTTTTCCGCTGCCTCCGATGTACACCACCCTGAGCACTTCCATGGTGGAAAGATTCATCTGAACCAGGGTAATGTCGTTCCCTCTATTTCCAAATGAACCGGGATAGTCCAGCGAATCGGTCACACCAACCAGAACGCCGAATCCTGCGGCTCGAAGCATAGAGACCCACTCGTCTTTACCCGGTCCACCCACAACGCCTGCGGCTTCAATTTCCGGATCAATAATCAGTTCCTTTGACCCGTCGTAGTCGCCCATCTCAATGCGTGCGGTCCTTGCATTAGCCAGTCGCCACCGGGCAATCACGCTGCGCCGCTGCCCATCAGAATCGTTCTGATAAGCAATAGGCGCATGCTGGATAAACCGCGCCGCACCGACCTTCGCCACAAGGTTGCCTTGAACGTCGATCTTTAACTTTTCGCCACCATCAATTCGCACCCGGATTGCGCCCGGAGTTCCTCCTGGATGAACAACAAAATCGTATTCCAACCGATTCGGATTGCCGTAGTAAACCTTGTCTATTCCCGGATAAATGTTCTTGCGACGCACCGCCCGATAGTTGGAAATTCCATAACGCCAGCTACCAGGGTTGTTGCCCAGAACATAATCGGTTTGGGATGGCAGTGCCCCTTCCGGCACTGGGAGACTTGGCCGCGAACCCGGCAACGATATTGTCAGTGCTCGCCCGCCCAATGTCACTCGCGTCGAAGCATCTTCTAAAAACACCTGGTACGATTTGGTGCGAGCCAAATAACGGACAGTTTCCGGGGCCTGCCCCTGATTGGTTTCAAAATGAAACGGAACGCGAGGGGGTTCCGCCGAGTTTAACAATAAAGCAAATAGGGGGAGAAAAACGAGAGATTTCATTGGAACGGGTCTTCTCCATTAAGTCTATCCCTTTATTTCGAACAATTTTATCTCTGCGCTTATCTGCGTCATCTGCGGATAAAAAGCTCAGCCCGGGCCGTTACGCTGGTAACATTCCGTTCCCTCGGGAACTCATCGCGAAGCATCTGTATTTCTGGTACATGAAACTGCTTTTGCTATTCCCCTTTCTCTTCGTCGTCAATGGAAAACTCAACAAAATTGATGAGTTCGACCAAATTATCCAGGCACGCCTGGTTTCTCCGCCAACAATGATTGGAGTAAGTCCGCCGTTGGGCATGTCGAGGGTGGCGTATCCTCAATCCTATGGAACGCACTTCTCTCCCATCCTCAGCAACAACAGCGATTTCGTTCCTCAAAATGATCATGAAAAAGACATAATCGGCCAGTTGGAAGACGAAAATCTGGAGCTTGGCTTGTTTCTTTTTGGAGAAGCCGTGATGGATCGGCCCGCAATCCACAGGGATTTTCGGGCAATGAAAGGTCCCGCCGCTATCACCATGGGAACCCGTCGTTCCGGCTTGCCCAGTTGGAATGCCGCCTATCCAGTGGCCATGAAAGCCATGAAAAGTTTTCAGGATGGCGGACATGGTTTTGAAACGGAACTCGACGGATGGACCATCGCCGCCCGGCCTGCAATCGCCAAGAATGAACGCTGCGTGGGTTGCCACAATATGCAACGCGGTGCATCAAAGAAACCATTGCAGGTGGGCGACGTGGTGGGCGGCGTTCTCTATGCCTACAAAACCCCTAAGGAAGCGACTAAGGAAACAGCAGATGAAGCGCCTGTTCCAAGTCTTTTGGAACGAATCCAAATGGGCCTGGAGCACTTTTGAATTTGACCAAGCCATCCTGGCCAATGAGGTAGAGTCGATCGGGCCAGCCAGTGTAATCCTGTTCGGTTGCATTGGCGGCATGATCAATCAGCGCCGGAATCCGGATTCCCAATTTGCGTACGCAGGCTGAAGCAGTAGCGGTCCGATCCTGATCGGTGTGGGTCGATGCAAATAAGACACCTTCGCGGACGTTCGATTGCATCTGCCACAAGTCCGTGGGATGAGCCTCGGAAATATAAATCACGTAGAAGGCCACGCGATCTTTGTAGGCATCGTACAACTTGTTGAGCGCGGGAACCTCCCGGCGAAACGGTGGTCAAGTGTAGCTCCCAAAGACCAGCACGACAGGTCTTTGGCGATACTCACTGGAAAGCTTCACGGTGGAGCTGTGATCGATCAACGGCAGATCGAAATCAGGGGCTTGGTCACCCGCGACGAGGTGGCCCGCCCGAGCCGACATCCATAACGGTTGAAAGGGCAGGATCATCATAGTGACCATCGGAACGTGAGCCATGATGCCGCCAAAAGTGTCGGGAGTTTGACGCATGGCTGCATAGAGCAGAACCGTCGCCAAGGCGTAAACCACGGTCAGGCTGACAAGAACTGTTTTAATCCACTTTCGCCACATCATAAAAAAGACTAACACGAATCAAACTTTCTCCGATAAGCAACACGTGCGGATTGTTCTGGCGTTTTTCATTGTGTGTCCGCTGGCCATTTTGGGCCAGGTAACGGGGAGTTCTCCGTTCAAAGTAAGCCCCATCAGCCTTAGCTTTACGCAACTTTCCACGGCCACGGCACTTCCGGCTCCACTAACCGTGACGATCTCAACCACCACGGGGGCCACTGCCACAGCGAATTCGGTCACCGTTTCTCAGCCCAATAGTCAGTGGTTAACGGTATCTGTTCTAAGTGGACGGCTTCCCATTTCTATCAAGGTGGCGGTGAACCCGACGTCCCTTCCGGTGGGAACTTATACCGAGCGTTTGCAGGTGACGCCGAACGGGACAAATCCTGTGCCGATCAGTATCCCAGTGACGCTGCAGGTGCAAAATCCGCCATCCGATTTGACCGTTGCTACTTCGTCTTTGGCGTTTACGTATCGACTTGGGGACACCGCGCCTGCCGGTCAACAAGTTAACTTTGGGACAACTGGGGGTCTTTTGTCCTGGTCGGCCAGCGTCACTGGCGCACCGTGGTTGAATGTGCCGTTGAAATCGGGTGTGATTTTTCCCAGCTTCACTTCAACCATGCCAACCAGCGTGACTACCGACGATCTTGTTCCTGGAGTTTATAAAGGGTCAATCCAGGTCAGTACTCCGGATGCGATCACCAAGCAGCGGGCCATCGCCGTAACCCTCGGAATTCAGCCTGGTGTCCCTAACGTAATTTCCACATTCCCGCAACAAATTGCCACCGGATCTGGCGATCTGAATCTGACTGTGAACGGCACACGATTTTTCAAAGACACTGTGTTTAGCGCCAATGGAACAGCCGTAAAATCCAACATTATCGGCACATCAGCAGCTACCATTTATCTGCCTGCTACGCTATTTCTCACCTCAGGAACCGTCAGTCTTCTAGCATCCAATCCAAATCCTGGCGGAGGGGATTCTCCTCCATGGCTATTGGGGGTTGCCAGCAACGGTCCGGTGGTAGCGGCAGTGTTGAACGCCGCCAATTATTCGGCAAACACTGTTGCACCAGGAACGGTAGTCACTTTTTTTGGACGAGGGTTAGGCCCACCATCGCTCACTGTGTTCGACAATACGCAACCGTTGATTGGAACCGCCCTGGCGGCCACTCGGGTGTTGTTCCAATCCATTCCCGCGCCTATTCTGTACACCTCGGCGACCCAAGTGGGGGCCATGGTTCCTTACGCCCTACCCACCGGTGCCCTTGCTTCGGTGCAGGTGGAATACAACGGAACTTTGTCGCTGCCTGTGGCCGTGGACGTCAAACCGACTGGACCCGGCATCTTTACAGCAACGGGGAATGGCACGGGTCAGGCTGCCGCCTTTGTGGTGGATGCGGCGGGCAACATGCTCCTAAATAACGATAAAAATGCTGCGCAAAAGGGGCAAATCATCATCTTTTACGCCACTGGCGAGGGTGTGAATGGAACGCCTCCAGTAGATGGTTCCATTGCCTTCACCCCAGCCACGGGAATCAACCCAACGCTGACGGTTGAAATTGGTGGAGTGCTGGCAGAAGTCCTCTACGCCGGGCCATCGCCAGGATTGGTGAACGGACTACTGCAAGTAAACGCAAAGATTCCCGGTAGTGCCACATCGGGCAAAGCAGCACCCATTTTCCTAAAAATCGGAGCGGGCAAAAGCCAGGATGGGGTGACTATTAATCTGAAGTAACGGCAGGAGCCGCAGTGGTCAACACAGAAGTCAGCGCAGAAGTCAACAGCGCCGTCACAATGCGTTTGGCAATGATTTTTCCTTGTTCGCCGACCTCTCCAGTGGGACCAACACAACTGGGGCAGCCCGATTCACATGGGCATTGACCCAGCAACTGCGAAGTCCCTTTTAGCAATCGTTCACACATTTCCCACAGTGGCGCACTGCCGCCTACACCGCCTGGATAGTTGTCGTAAAGGTACAGGTTCGGTTCAAACCCACGGATCAATTCCGAAGGATTTTCAGTGATGGCCACGGAAAGATCGCGGGGATCACACATCAAAAGGAGTGCCGCTACAGCTCGCAAACCGTTGCCCAACCCCACCAGACCGTACTGCTTTTCCGTGGGGGTGAGATCGGAAAATTGTCCTAAAAATTCTATCGGGAAATGCAGCCAGAACGACGTGGTGTGCATTTCCTGTTCAGGCAACGAAAGATGCCCTGCTCCCACATTTTCTAAAGTGTAGAACTTCACCTTCTTGAAGCCGACAATTTGCGTGTTCACCCGGACTTCCCCATGCAGCGCCTCAGCGGTACTCACCGGTTTGGTGGCGAATTCGTTGATGATCTTCACCTGTGTGTAATCAATTGCATCGGTGAAATAATCGCATTCTACGGAACGAACGTAAGCCTTACGATTGTCGTAATCGAACTTTTCCACCTGATATTGACGGGCATCGTGAAGATAGATAGCCTTTTCATGCAGCGAGGTAAGGGCAACAGGAAACGATACTTCAGCAATCACTTTGGGTTCCCCAGTAGTGTCGATGACCACGAAATTGTCGCTGGTGACCGCACGCAAGCCAATGGCATCCGCCGGGTAGGAATCGCTGGTCCAATGATATTGACCTCCGGCTTCGTGCAACACACCGAGCTCCTCAAGAAAATGGCACATATCGCCAGTGGCATGAGGGCCAAACTTTTCATCGTTGCGGATGGGCAATTCAAATGCCGCGCACTTCATGTGACTGAGCAGGATCTCCAGATTATCGGCATTGATAAAAGCACTTTCCGGGCTGCTACTAAAAAAATATTCCGGATGCTCAATAATGTATTGGTCCAAGGGTGCGCTGGAGGCCACCAGCACCGCCAGCGAAGTGTTTTGACGGCGGCCAGCACGCCCGGACCTCTGCCAGGTGGAAGCGATGGTACCAGGGTAACCAGCCATCACCACGGCATCGAGCGAGCCGATATCGACCCCCAGTTCCAGTGCGTTGGTGGAAATAACGGCGCGGATTTTCCCGTCACGTAGATTCCGCTCAATTTCACGACGCTCTTTGGGTAGAAAACCGCCTCGATAGCCACGAACAGCACCCGGACCTCGCGGTGGCCGGTCCAGAGCATCTTTCAGATATGTGGTCAGAACCTCAGTGGCCAAGCGGTTGTTGGTGAAAACCAGCGTCTGCTGGCCGCGCTCCACAAACTCAATGGCAATGCGCCGTGCTTCATGCAAATAGCTGCGGCGGATCCCCAACTGGCGGTTGATCACCGGCGGGTTGTAGAAGACGAAATACTTTTCCCCGGCAGGTGCGCCGTTGTTTTCAATCAGAGAAAACGGCTGCTCAACCAACGCTTCGGCCAGTTGCTGGGGGTTGGCAATGGTTGCCGAACAGCAGATAAATTGCGGTTTGGAACCGTAAAACTCACAAATCCGCTTC
>JAYWBH010000122.1:0-7343 GCA_043781815.1 Bryobacterales bacterium
AGAATGTGTTCCGAATTTTTCAGAAGGTCGTCGCGCGGATGTGGTCGACCGCATTGCAGCGGCAGCCCTCAGTGTGAAGGGCGTGCGGCTGTTAGATAAAGAAATGGATCAGGATCATAACCGTTCCGTGCTGACCTTTGCAGGCGAACCTGAGGCGGTGGTTGAAGCAGCCATCAAGGCCGTGGGCGAAGCTTCGTTGCTGATTGACTTGAACCACCACAAAGGAGTTCATCCTCGTATTGGAGCAGCCGATGTTGTGCCCTTCATTCCGGTGGAAAACATCACGCTGGACGAATGCGCGCTACTGGCGGAACAGGCTGGTGAACAAATTTGGAAACGTTATCAAATTCCCGTTTACCTGTACGGTGCGGCGGCGAAGAATCCGGAACGGGCGGCTTTGCCCAATCTTCGCAAAGGAGCATTTGAGGGTCTGCGGGAAGAGGTGAAAACCAATCCCGAAAAGAAGCCGGATTTTGGCAATGCCAGCTTGCATCCCACAGCCGGGGCGGTGGCGGTTGGGGCGCGCAAATTTCTGATTGCCTATAACTTTCATTTGGAAACCAAAGATGTGAAAGTGGCGAAGTTGATTGCGGCGGCCATTCGGGAATCGTCTGGAGGCTTGGCTTCCGTAAGGGCATTGGGTTTATATTTGGAATCGCGCAAGTTGGCGCAGGTTTCGGTGAATCTTACAGACTACGAACGGACATCGCTGGGGGAACTGTTTCATGCCGTGGAAAGGGAAGCGACCAAGCTTGGGGTGAAAGTGAAATCCACGGAATTGATCGGGTTGGTCCCGCGACAAGCGTTGGATCAAGCAGGCGCCCGCTTAATGAAGGTGGAACATTTCCGTGAAGGAATGGTTTTAGAAAACCGGTTACTGGAAGAGTTCCCGGCTGATCCGCTAGCCGAATTTTTGACTGACCTGAGCCCTGGCCGTGCGGCTGCAGCTACAGCGGCCATGGCAGCGGCGGTGGGTGAAAAGATGGCCCGCATTTCAGGGTTGAACCATGACGAAATTACTGCCGATAAAGTGTGGTTGGCGGAAGCGGCAGTGCGCGACGCGGTAGTGTTTGACCGGGCCCTGGAAACTGGCGAAGAAGTGGATTGGGTGGCGGCCACACGGTTGCCCATTGAAGTGGCCACCCGTGCCCATCAACTGGTGAAGCGAATGGAGGAACTGCGGGCAAAGGCACATCCGGAGTTTCAGACCGATGTGGAATCCTCCCTCTATTTGTGTCGGTCGGCGATTCAAGCGGCCATCACCTGTATTCAGCCGAATCTTAGCCGAATCCAATCGGAAGAGACTCGCAAGGAACTGACGGCGCGCATCTGGGCGCTACAATAAAGACAAGTGCTGGTTACCATTGAATCAAAGCAGGAGCGGCCAAAATGGCTAAAGGCTCCAGCCCCCGTCGGCGACAATTATCGTGAATTAAAGGGCTTGGTGCAGCGGCTACGCTTGCACACGGTTTGCGAAAGTGCTGCCTGCCCAAACGTGGGGGAATGCTGGAATCAGCGCACCGCTACGTTCATGATTTTAGGGAACGTGTGCACCCGTCGTTGCGGATTTTGCGCAGTGCAGAAAGGTGCCCCGCTTCCCATGGATTTCGACGAGCCACGCCGTGTTGCCGAAGCAGTGGAAGCACTGGGACTTCGCTATGCCGTGGTCACCAGCGTGAATCGTGATGATCAAAAAGATGGTGGGGCGGAAATTTTCGCTATGGTCATTCAGCAAATTCGTGAGCGCGTTCCCGGTTGCAAAGTGGAAGTGCTGGTGCCCGATTTTCAAGGGTCGCACCCGGCCATGCAAACCGTTATTGCAGCTCGGCCCGATGTGTTGAATCATAATACTGAAACGGTGCCCCGGCTGTATCGGACGGTACGCCTGGGCGCACGCTATGAACGGTCACTGGAAATGTTAGCGTACGCCAAGAGCCTGGACGCGACCATTCCAACGAAATCGGGGTTGATGCTGGGGTTGGGCGAAACCAAAGAGGAAGTGCTGGAGACGATGGGCGATTTACGCGCACATGGAGTCAGCATCTTGACCTTGGGGCAATACTTACGGCCATCACCAAAGCATCTTCCGATTCTGCGCTACGTCGATCCCGAAGAGTTTGCGGAATATAAGGTGCAAGGGAAAGCGATGGGCTTTGCTCATGTGGAATCTGGGCCACTTGTGCGAAGTTCGTATCACGCTAGCGATCAGGTTTAATGTGTGTGCATTTTTTTCCTGGCTGAAGTAAACTACCTACAGATGGTTCAATCCTGAACTATTGAATCAAACCGTAGGCTAGGCTGATTGTCAGAACCGCGCCCGCGTCAACCAGGAGGTCCTTCCATGGATCGTAGAGATTTTCTGAAAAGCGCTTCAGCCCTCAGCGCCGCCACCACCGCATTTGCCGCCAAAGCTGTGAAAGGTGGCCAAGGTCGCGTATTAGGTGCTAACGACAAGATCAACATTGGCGTAATTGGCGTCGGTGGTCGTGGTTTTTATGTAGCGAGCGAGTTTGAAAAAGCTGGCAAACGCGATAACAACTGCCAGATAGTAGCCGTTTGCGACGTTTACGAAAAACGTAAGAAACGCGCCGCAGATCGCTACAAGGCCGAAGGCTACCTGGACTGGCGAGAAGTGATTGCCCGCAAGGATGTGGACGCCGTGATTGTCGCCACTCCTGACCATTGGCATGCCCCCATTGCCCTGGCCGCCATGGACGCTGGCAAAGACGTCTATTGCGAAAAGCCGATGTGCCACACCGTCGCCGAAGTGAAGCGGTTGGTGGATACGGTCAAAGAAACCAAGCGTGTGATGCAGGTTGGTTCACAGACCACTTCTGGCGACCAATGGCACAAAGCGAAGAAAGCCATTGCCGATGGAATGCTGGGTAAAATGTTGCTCAGCCAGGGTTCCTACCATCGCAATTCGATTGAAGGCGAATGGAACTACACCATTGAACCAAACGCCGGACCTGACGGCAAGGGTGAAGATTATTTGGATTGGAAAATGTGGCTGGGTTCGGCCAGCAAGCGTTCCTACGACGCCGACCGTTTCTTCCGTTTCCGCAAGTATTGGGATTATTCGGGCGGCATTGCCACCGACTTATTCTTCCACGTGGTTGCGCCAATGAATATTTGCTGGGGCGAAGCACAGTTCCCCCACAAAGTGATGGCTGGTGGCGGCATTTATGTCTTCAAAGAAAAGCGCGAAGTGCCCGATACCTTCCATTTCATGGCTGATTACGCCAAAGGTCATTCGTTGGTGCTCACTTCCTCAATGGCCAATTCACAGCATATTCCTGGCCTGATCCGCGGTCATGAAGGCACGCTGGTGATGGTGGAACATGGCCGTTTTGAAGGATTTTCCCCCTATCTCACGATGAAGCCTGAAACTGTAGGCCGTGAGAATGCGAAGAAAAATATCAGTGCCGATTATAAATTTGGCATGGAAGACGTGAAGATTCCCGTGGAAGATTTCAGCGCCATGGAACGCCATGTGGACAACTTCCTGAAATGTATTCGCACGCGGGAAACGCCCACGCTCAACGTGGAAATTGCCGCCAGAGCTCAGGTCACAATTACCATGGCTGTGGAAAGCTATCGTCGTGGTAAGGTGCTTTACTTCGACGAAAAGAAGTTCCAGATCGTCGAAAAACCTCCTGTAGCTTAGAGTCTCACCGCAGTGCCTTGGCGACGGCAGTCGCAATCGCCAAGGCACCAGGAGTATCGCTGTGAATGCAAATTGTGTCAGCCATTTTGGACTGCGAGATCCGCACCGCTTGGCTTGCTGCTTCTTCAGGATCCAGAATCAAAGCATCAGCAAATTTTCTTGATCGCAAAGTACCATCCATTTCATAACGCCTATCGGCAAAGGCCTCAGCGGCCACTCTGAATCCTTCCTCTTGAAAAACAGCTAGCATTTCTGAACCGGCCAGGCCAACCAGAGTAACTTCCCGACTGAAGCGCGCTGTCCCACGGGCAATGGCTTGGGCCAGTCCCCGATTCTTCACCGCCTGGTTATACAAAGCGCCATGCGGCTTCACGTGGGAAATATGTTTTGTCACTGCGGCCAAGGCGCAAATTTGTTCGTAAACCATCTGCGCGACGGCAGGGAAGGGCATGTCCAGTTCCAGCCGTCCGAAGTTTGCAGCGTCTGGATATCCGGGATGCGCGCCAATCTTCAACCCATACTGCGTTGCCTGGTCTACCGAGATCTGCATCATCCGGCTACCCCCCGCATGACCGCCGCAAGCAATGTTTACCGACGTCAGAAACGGCATCAGCGCTTCCTGCGATCCGTCTTCAATCAGTTCCACCACCTCGCCGATATCGCAATTGATGTCCATCATTTATTTCGACCCACATCGCGCATGACCTTATGCACCGTGGCCATCAATTGTTCTTCAACAGATTCGGCAAATGGCCCTGGCTTGCCGTAGTAAATCATGCTGGAATCTGCTTCGTAGCCGCCTTCTTTCAGCACGCGAAGGGATGGAATGTAACACATCACATCGTTGGAATAACCGGCAACCGTCGTATCCTCACCAGGAAATTCTTTCTTGATGCGCAGTTGGTAATCAATCACAACTTCACCGCCCAGTGCCACTAGAGTCCACTGCTTGCCGAAGCGGATGGCTTGCACCGGATACGGCACGCTGCGCATGGGATGCTGCTGATCGTAGAGCGACAACATAGATTCCGCACGTCGTACCTTGGCCGGGATTTTATCTTTCAACTCCTCTTCAAACTGCTCTCTGGAATGCAGTTTTAAGTTGAGGTCAGTCATTCGGAAGGCCGTGCGCAGGGGTCCCGTTAACGGTTGCATTTTGCCTGCGATCACTGCGGATGCTGCGGCGGCCAACTCATTGCCATACTTTTCAGCCAGCTCAAATTTGCCGCGCGGGCTGGGGTTTTGGTCCCCTCCACAAAGCAGATAGAACATGGCCTGCACTCCGGGATGCTCCTTCTCAAATGCCAGTTGCGCATAACCGGCGTAGTCGCCGTGGACCTCGTAAATATCGCCGCCCATCGTTGTGTTGTGGCAGGTGTAGCCGAACAATGCGGCGAGCAATTTACCATCGGGTGAGGAAACGCGCAGCACCGGGACGTCGTGATCTATCGGGCCGTTGGGGTTAGTGCCAATGATATAGGTGCCGTCTTTCGAAAGAACTCTGCGATTGATGGCGAAAGTGGCTTTGCCATGGCCCAGGGCCAGTTGGGCAGGTTTCAAATCGGCCAACGCGCGGTCCACTGCATTCACGATTTGATCTTTCAGGCGTTCGGTGTAGTTGTGGATGGCCAGCCGCTCGGCGGGGGTGAGTGCGAACATGGTGCCCAGATTGCCTTCCACCATGGGGGCTGCGTGCGTGTGCGAGGAGTTCAGCAGTAACTGACTTCGCTTGAGTCCGTGCTGCTTGGCAACGCGCGCAGCAATGACGTCGGAAACGGCACCGGGAATGCCCAGCAGATCGGTTGTGACAATCACCACTCGCTGCCTCTTGTTGTCTTCCAAAGCAATGGCCTTGGCCCAAAGCTGCTGCTTCACGCCAGTGGATGGGTGGGTACGATTTCCATAACCGTTGAGATAAATCGGTTCAGTAGGCGAGATGTCCACCGAGGCCAGACCGGCTTTCCACGATTTGGCGCTAGCGAGTGTGGGCAGCAGTAAGAGCAGAAGCAGTGCGAATTTCATTCGACTGAATCATAACACTGGCTTGCCGTTTACGGTACAGAATGGCCACTTTATCTTCGTCCACTTTTTCCCAGTCAGGGTCGGAACTCAGCAGGCTGACCAACGTCATGCCGGGCTTGACCAGCATCAGGTCAATGCCATAGCGTTCGGTTAGCTTCTTCCAGGATGGGGTGCCGCTGAGAATTTGCAGGTAATCATCACCCAGCTTGGCTGCGTAAAGATCGTGACGAGGGTCCATGAAGACCTTCTGTTTGGGGTAGTTGATGTAGTAAAGAAAATCGGCCCACTGTTCTGTTGTGAAGATGCGCGATCGTTGCACCAGGTCGCGATTATGTTCCACCACACTGGTGGGATAAATCTCAGAGGAAGGCTTGCCGTCAATCGGCATGGGGTTGAATATTACGATCAATGACGCAAAAATCGGTAGCCAGATAGTAGGAGCGAATGCCACGCCGCGCCATAGGCTGTCAAGGATTCCTGCGGCAGATTTCTTGCCTTTTCCCGCAACATACTCGTTCCATAAGGCACTGAGTTGGATCACCGCAAGCGGCGTTACGACTAGGAGGAAAATTGCCCCATGACGTCGTGAAACCAGCGTGCTGTAGGCCAGGAACAGTATCCATAACGATTCGGGGTACTTCCGTTGGCGCAGGAACAATCCAATGGACGCCATGCCTAGCAGGAAGAGAATCGCAAAGCAAAACATGAATTCTCCACGGAATTCTGGCGACTTATATTCAATGGCATTGTTCAGAATCCATTCCGAGGAAAGCGTCTCCGCCAGATGCTTGTGCAGCCCCCATCCGTAGGGATTGAACAGCGTCGATACAGCGCAAGCCACTCCCAGTCCGGCGTATCGCACAAAGCCTTGCCAAGTGCCGCAACTGATTCCCAGAATCGCAATCAGCGGAAACAGCACGGCAACTCCGGGGTGCAAGTTCACCCACAAGACAACCAGAAAAGGTAGCAGCCAGACAGTCCAAGTGGGCGATTCCCGGTCGCGATTCAGCATAATCATGCTGACTACAACAAACAAGTAGGTGAACAGAACAGGACGCGCATGGAAGTTAATGTTGAGGGCGTTAGTAGCCAGTAGGATAAGGAACGTGGTGATCAGCGGATGTCCGCCGCGCCGCAAGGTATCGAAATAGAGAAGGGCAATTGTGAGTCCCACCAGCGTTCCTGAAAGCAGCGCGATGGCCCCCATCCCGAAGCGCATGGCAAGGACGGCATACAGGATTTCGGTCAGCCATTCGAAGGCGTACCAAGTGGAACCGCCAGGCATGGCGAATGAAGCGGGATCAGTAGTAGCCACCGCGCCGGTTTCGATCATCCGTTGACCCAGTCGGGTGTGCATGAACACATCGCCATCAAGCAGGAATCGAGCCCAACCATTGGGGCTGGCAAGGAAACTCCAAGCCATTACGGCAAGAAAGAAGTAGTCCGTCATCGACGGCTTCCACCAACTCACACGATGTGTATCCGCAGCCATTACTGATAATTTATCCTGATCACAGATCGGCAGTTTGGGTGGTTGACGTTAACATTAAGTGGGATAGGCATCCTTCCTGACCTCCCCTAAATCTGAACAATGCTGTCGCTCTATGATCGTTTCAAGCCTTGAAAAGATGGCTAGGGAACTCAATTGGGAGCG